>WTJO01000202.1:0-5552 GCA_011524805.1 Alphaproteobacteria bacterium | reverse complement strand
ATCGTTATTGCTGATGCATGGCGCGGCAACAGATGTGCAGATGCTGGATGGGTCAACCGCCTTGCACTGGGCAGCCTATGGCGGCAATATCGAGATTATCACAGAGTTGCTGGCACATAATGCCAACCCGAATATTCGCAATGCCGAGGGGTTAACCCCCTACGAGATGGTCGAGAAATATGGCCATGAAGCGGCGGCGATGCTGATTGAAAAGGCCATGGTTGCCGGCAACGCATAGCCAGATTGCCGAAAACAACAGCATTATCATTCTGCATTATGGCAAAATATCTGGACAATTTGCTGTTCGTATGACATGTCAAATATAGGTCATATGGTTTTTGGCCTGGTATGCAGTTTTCTTTCCGTTGAAACAAGGTTGCTTGCCTAACACCTCTTCAATCGGAGCAAGATAATGAATACAGGTACAGTAAAATGGTTTAACCCTACAAAAGGGTATGGGTTCATCAAGCCTGAGGGCGAGGAGAATGATGTGTTTGTGCATATCAGCGCAGTCCAGAAAGCAGGGCTGGAAACACTTCAGGAAGATCAGAAAATTTCATATGAGCTGGAAACAGGCAAGAACGGCAAAACCTCTGCTGTTAATCTGACTGTAGAATAGTCGGCCTATATTCTATCATATTCTGACAAAACACCTTGATGGCACGGGCAGCATATATGCCCCTGCCAAATCCATCGCTCTGATGACACGCACGAAAATAGCCTAGACCAACTTAACCGGCGTAATATCATCTGCAATCATACGATCATGAAGATAGCCGATATGTTCAGGGCTTATCTCGCAACATCCACCAATGATGGTTGCGCCCGCATCAATCCAGTCAAATACATAATCAGCATATTGTGATGGCGACAGATCACACCTTGCATGAAGCGTATCTACTGTTCCGCCCGGCACCAGCCCGTCAATGGACGTAAAGCCGTTCGCATAGCCGCCAAATACCAGCCCCGAACGTGCCAGCACAGGCATGGCCAGACTGACAATCTCTGGAAAACTGCAATTAATCATCGCTGCTGTGACCTGTTTATCTGAGAGCATCTGCACAGCCTCATCCAGCCGCTCGCCTGAACGTAATCTGGGCATAGGCTCGTCATCTATCGCATCAGTCATTTCATCTGCAAGTGTAAGTCCGATATATGCAGGCTGGTCAAATTCTGCCAGCGCATCTATCGCCGCTTCTGCCTCTTCGATATTTGAGATGGTCTCGACCAGAAACAGCTCGACACCCGCTTCCTGAATTTCAATAAGCTGGCAATATTCATCAAAGGAACGCTGATAGCCATGTGCCTCGGACGCCACATAAGAGGCAGCCAGAGGTGGCAGACATCCGGCAATATTTATATCTTTGCGGTCTATCCCTGACTGGTCAATCGCAGTTGTCATCAATTCGATGGCCAGCTTGTGCGTAGCATCAAACATATCGCCCATCTGGTGGCGCGTCATTCTGGTAATGGTGGCTGTATAATTATTCAGGCCAAGTACTTTTGCCCCAGCCCTGATAAAATCCTTATGCACATCTATCACCAGTTCGGGCTGGTCATGCATTACCTTGACAGACCACAAAGGGTGAGACTGTTGATGGTCTGCACGGCTATTAATTTCCTGACCAAGTCCGCCATCAAGAAGCGTTATCTGTTTCATCTCTTAACACCTTGCCACTATCCAGTTAAATAGGCTAAGGCTAACATAATGTTATCTCGCCAAACCGCCAGTATGAAATTACAGTAATTTATAAGCGTTAAGAAATAGCCATACAGAGATGAAAAAGCCAGTTCTTATTATCGGCTCAGGGCCAAATGCCGTTCAGGCTACACGCTGGCCAAAATCACTTTTTGGCGCCATTGTCTGTATCAATAACGCATGGCAGATTCGCCCCGACTGGGATTATCTGGTCTATCCGGATGATTTTCCGCCAGACCGCATGCCCCGCACAATACAAGATGGCCAGACGCTGATTGACGAGAATGAATTTGTGCCAGCCCAAAATGAATTTGGCGGTTTTGTCTATGCAGGTGGCACAATGGCGTATACGGCTGCCTATTGGGCGCTAGCCAGATTAATGCCTGAGATGATGCTGTTCATAGGCTGCGATATGCATTATCCGAAGAATGGCGACACACATTTTTATGGCACAGGCACGCCAGATCCGTTGCGCGAAGATATTACCCTTACCAGCCTTGAAGCAAGTTCTGCCAGACTATATTGCCTTGCCAGCGATGCAGGCTGCCAGATTTACAATTTGTCTGATGGCCCCTCACGTCTGCTATTTGACAGAGCCACCATATCTGAAGAAGGCATCTTGCAGATGACGTCTGTCGGTTCTGCACCTGATCTGGCCAGAATGAAGGCGGCACTGGCAGAAGAAAACAGGCTGGGCTACCTGGTTGAAAATGGCCGCTATTGGGAATCGGAAATTCCGTTTGACAGAGACGCATTATGCGCCCTTGACATAGCATGGCTAGAATGTTCCCCTTTCAGCTTCAGACCTTAGCCGCACCGTAGCAAAGGCGGGCTTGTTCAGGGGGCAATATCCATGGTAACGATTCGTGCATATCATCCCGATGATTGCGCCCAGATAGCAGATATTTATGGCCATCATGTACTGCATGGCACAGGTAGCTTTGAGACTGTTCCCCCAACTGCCGAAGATATGGCAGAGCGGCTGGCCGGTTTTCGTGATGCCGGCTATCCTGTCTATGTTGCAATTACCGAAGACAATATCATTTGCGGATATGGTTATGGTTCGGCACATAAGCCACGTTATGGCTATCGGTATACTGTTGAAGATAGCCTTTATGTGCATCCTGACTTTTTGCGTCAGGGGATTGGCTCTGCCCTGCTGGACAGGCTGATAGCTACCTGCACAGAACAGGGTTTTCACCAGATGATAGCTGTTATTGGCGATAGCGAAAATCACGGCTCAAGAATTACCCATGAGAAGGCAGGATTTGCGCTGATTGGCATAGCACGCAATATGGGGCTGAAATTTGGCCGCTTTTTGGATGTTGTCTATATGCAAAAGACGCTTTGTGCTGAAAACACTATCCTGTGAGCGGGGGCGATAACACTGCCATAAAGACGAAAATGAAAAAAACCGAGATTCATAAAATTTTGTGTTGATCATCCCAAATGATTGAATAACACTAAAAATCGGTCGCGTTATAAACATATCATAAGCTGGCCGCACAATGAGCATTTAGGGGAGGTCTGAGTGTCATCTGAAAAGAATAATAATGATAAACCGGTGTCACTCATACGGCTTGTAAGACGCAATGCCGAGCTCTATTCAAAAAAGCCTGCCTATCGGGAAAAAGAATTTGGTATCTGGCAAAGCTGGAGCTGGGCACAGGCATCTACCGAAATTGATAATTTATCTTATGGGCTTCTGAGCCTTGGCATCAAACAGGGTGATCATGTTGCCATTCTGGGGCGCAACCGCCCCTATTTTTACTGGGCAATGGTCGCTATTCAGGCCGCAGGCGGTGTGCCTGTTCCTATTTATCAGGATTCTGTCGCAGACGAGGTCTGTTATGTACTGGATCATTGTAAGGCACGGTTTGTGTTTGCCGAAAATCAGGAACAGGTCGACAAGGTGCTGGACATTAAAGATCAGCTGGCATCACTAGACAGCCTTATCTATCTCGATTCACGCGGCATGCGTAAGTATGACAAGTCAAATTTGCATGATTACCGCGCTATCCAGAAACAGGGTGCAGACCAGCCAGCCAAGATGAAGGCAGAGCTTGAAAAGCGCATTGATGCACAGACAGATGATACGACCTGCGCAATGCTATATACATCCGGCACCACAGGCCGTCCCAAAGGGGTGGTGCTGTCAAACCGCAATATTCTGGTAACAGCAAAAGCGTCTAGCGAATTTGACAATCTGACTGTTGATGATTCTGTGCTTGCCTATCTGCCGATGGCGTGGGTTGGTGATTTTATCTTTTCTATCGGACAGGCTATCTGGACAGGCTTTTGTGTAAACTGTCCGGAAAGCACGGACACGATGCAGCATGATCTCAAAGAGATTGGCCCCAGCTATTTCTTTGCACCGCCACGCTATTTTGAATCAATCCTCACCGATGTGATGATCAGGATGGAAGATGCAGGCGCGTTCAAACAGGCCATGTTCAGATATTTTATGGCGCATGCTCGCGAAGTAGGCGGCCAGATACTGGATGGCAAGGCTTCGGTTGGCCTTGTGGACAGGCTGAAATATAGTCTGGGTTCGGCAATGATTTACGGCCCCTTGAAAAATACAGCCGGGATGAGCAATGTGCGTGTTGGCTATACTGCCGGTGAAGCGATTGGCCCCGAGATTTTTGATTTCTACCGCTCGCTTGGCATTAATCTGAAACAGCTTTACGGCCAGACAGAAGCCAGCGTGTTTATCACCCAGCAGCCTGATGGCGAGGTGCGATCTGATACGGTTGGTGTGCCCTCACCCGGCGTTGAGTTGAAAATAGCTGACAATGGCGAGGTATTTTACCGGTCTGCCGGTGTCTTTATGGAATATTTCAAAAATCCGAAAAGCACCAAAGAGACAAAAGATAAAGACGGGTGGGTTGCCACAGGCGATGCCGGATTTATTGAAGATGGCTCAGGGCATCTCAGGATTATTGACCGCGCCAAAGATGTAGGCAAGATGAAAGATGGCTCTTTATTTGCGCCAAAATATGTCGAAAATAAGCTGAAATTCTTCCCCAATATTCTGGAAGCCGTTGTGTTTGGCAATGGGCGCGATACCTGCACGGCCTTTATCAATATTGACCTTCAGGCTGTCGGCAACTGGGCTGAGCGGAATAATATTGCCTATTCTTCCTATCAGGAACTGGCAGGCAATGAGACAGTAATCGAAACCATTAAATCGCATATTGACGAGGTAAATGTCGATATAGCCTCTGACAATATGCTGTCTGGCTGCCAGATACACAGATTTTTAATTCTGCATAAAGAACTGGATGCAGATGATGGTGAACTAACCCGTACCCGCAAAGTACGCAGGCGCATAATTGAAGAAAAATTCAATGATTTGATCACCGCATTATATAATGGCGATACTGAAATTTTCACCACCACCGAAGTCACCTATGAAGATGGTGCCAAAGGGTCAATTTCAGCAACATTGCGCATTTGTGATGCAGTTGTGAACGCACCGGCAAAACAGAGGAAAGCGTCATGAGCAAAAAAGCTGTATCTACAGAAGCAGATAGCTATGTGACCGCAGATGGGCGCAAAATTGGCCCTGCCGTGATGGAAATGCGCAATATAACCTTGCGTTTTGGCGGCGTGATTGCGATTAGCGATATCTCGTTTGACATCAGAGAAGGCGAAATTCGCGCTATCATCGGACCGAATGGTGCTGGCAAATCATCTATGCTGAATGTGATTAACGGCTTTTATCACCCCCAGGAAGGCGAGGTGCTATATAAAGGTGAAGTGCGCAAGCCCATGAAGCCCTATCAGATTGCCCATCAGGGCATTGCCAGAACATTCCAGAATATCGCTCTGTTTAAGGGCATGACAACGC
>WTJO01000151.1 GCA_011524805.1 Alphaproteobacteria bacterium | reverse complement strand
ATCTTACTAACTGCAGATATATTTGCTGCATAATGACAAGCACAGGGCATTTTCCCTGAATGATATTGAGATATGATATTTGAGGTCTACCATGAAGCCATTTCTGACACTTGCGATAATTCTAGGAGCATTGATAACCATCATGACAGATAAACAGGCATCCGCCAGCACAGCCACATTAATTCTGGACACCACAAAGGGACAGATAGAAATCGAATTGAAGCCCGATTTGGCGCCTAACCATGTTGCCCGTATCAGCGAATTGGCAGAAGAAGGCTATTATGACGGCATTATCTTTCATCGCGTCATTGGCGGCTTTATGGCGCAGACAGGCGATCCGACAGGCACAGGCATGGGCGGGTCTGGCCAGAAGCTGGAAGCCGAATTTACAGATTACCAGTATCGTGAAGGCACAGTCGGCATGGCACGCACAATGGACCCAAACAGCGCAGATAGCCAGTTCTTCATCTGTTTTGAGGGATGCGGACATCTGACTGGCCAATATACGGTGTGGGGACAGGTAACATCAGGCATGGAGGCTGTTTATGCCCTGAATGAAGGCCAGCCACCTGCCGAGCCTGACAGCATCAAAACGGCCCGTCTGGCCAAATAAATACCGGCTCTGTCAAACTCTGCTCAGGATTCAGGGTGGGGCTGGCACAGATGAATAACCAGCCCTGCCCAGATCAGAATAAATCCGGCACATTCTGCCCATGAAAATGGCTCATCATAGACCATCAGCCCCAATAGAAGCTGAAGGCTTGGATTGATGAAGAACAGAAACCCTGCCATGGTCAGGCTGAGATATCTGTTGCCTATGTGAAAAAACACCAATGGCAGGGCTGTCAGAAAGCCAGATGAAATCGCCATCATGATGCCATAGCCGGAACCGTCAAAAAAGAAAAAGCCGGAACCGCCCTGCCCATAGCTTGAGAAGAGCAGATATGCCATTGCAAACGGCGCCAGCAACAGCATCTCCGCTATCATGCCGGCAATAGGTTCTACCTTGATCTGCTTTCGCAATAGCGCATAAACTGCAAAGCTTGCCCCCAGAATAAGCGCGATATAGGGCACTGACCCCAATGTTACGGCTTTCCATACCACGCCGGCACTTGCCAGAAATACTGCCAGCCAGCTCCATCTGCTCAGGCTTTCTTTCAGTACCACCACCCCAAGAGCAATCGCCATCAGCGGATAAATAAAATAGCCAAATGACGATTCAACCAGCTGGTTTGTAGATATGGCCACCAGAAAGGTGCTCCAGTTTACAGCTACCAGCAATGACGCCATAAATAGCCAAAATAGCGTGCGCCCATCTTTGAAAATCGCCAGCACAGATGCGCTAAACCCAAAGGGCATCACGCATAACACCATCCAAATAGCCGCCCATAAAGCACGATGGCCTAGCGACTCCATCACGCCCAATGCGACCAGAAAATGAAAATAGATAGGCGTGATCCCCCATATGACCGGACAGGCAACAGCAGATATAATGCCCAGCTTTCGCAGCTTTGCTGACTGTCCTGCAAGCTCAGTCATCAGCTAAGGATAACTCTGAAATCATTGACATTTGTCAGGGTCGGGCCTGTAATAATCTGCTGGTCAAGCCGTGCAAACAGGCTGTGGCTGTCATTATTATCCAGCATCGCGGCCATATCCAGTCCTGCTGCATCCGCTTTTTGCGCGGTCATGGGGGTGATATATGCGCCCGCAATCTCTGCACCGCCATCAATGCCATCAGTATCGGCCGCAAGCCCGTAACATGGCAACATTGACGCAAGCGCATGGATAAATTCGACATTGCGTCCGCCAACTCCCGTACCTGTCACGGTTACAGTTGTCTCGCCGCCTGAGATAAATGCTTTGCCTTCGCTTGCCTGACTGACAATATCTGCCATTTCTCTTGCCAGTTCTCTTGCTTCACCTTCTAGCGAGTCACCCAGAATAACAGGCTCATAGCCGCGCGAGCGGGCATATTCTGCTGCTGCTTCAAGCGATTTCTGAGGTGTGGCTAGCAAATGATATGATGCATGTGATAATCGCTCATCTCCGGCAAATATGCTTTCAAGCGCGCCAGCGTCAAGCGCAGAGCGAATAGCTGGCGGAATTTCCAGCCTATAGTGATCTATCAGTGCCAGCGCATCTGCACAGCTTGAATTATCCGCCACTGTTGGGCCAGAGGCGATCACGGATATATCATCATGTGGCACGTCCGAAATGCCAATTGAAACTGTTTTCGCAGGATAGGCCGCGGCCGCCAGCCTGCCGCCCTTTATCTGGCTGAGATGTTTGCGCACTATATTCATCTCGGCAATATTGGCACCTGCTTTCAGCAAGGCCGAGGTAAGCGCCTGTTTCTGTGACAGGCTGATATCTTCGGCAGGCAGACAGCATAATGATGAGCCGCCACCCGAAATAAGCATAACCAGCAGATCATCAGCCCCCAATCTGCCTGCCTGTGCCAGCATCTCTGCTGCCGCATCACGCCCCCGAGCATCTGGCACCGGATGAGATGCGCTGACCACCCTGACCATGGAGGTGTCTACCTCATGACCGTCAGGCACAATGATCAATCCTTCGGTGCTACTAAGCAATGCAAGCGGAATAACCTGCTCAAATGCCTGTGCCATGGCCGCAGAGGCCTTGCCAAATCCGCCAATGACCAGCCGGCCTGCATCTGTTCTGGCCAGCCTGTGAAAATCGGCTTCAAGCAGGGGCAATGCCTGCGCCATAAACTGGGCAGGCTGCGCGGCATCAACAGCTCGCAGAAACATCTGTGTCATATCATGCACCGCGGCATCAGCATCAGACATGTTGCACTATCCTAAAATTTTGATTTCATCCAATTTGTAATATATGCTGGCGCAAGTGACGAAAAAAATGACCTACAGCCACCATGTTGTCACCTTATATATGAATTGAGAAGGAACAAAGCAGTATAATGAGCTTTTTTGAGCCATTCAATATAGCCTTTCAATTGCTATTCGGGTTTGATGCAGAATTATATGATGTAATTTTTCTGTCATTACAGGTAAGCGGTACAGCGGTTATTACTGCGCTTTGTCTTGGTATTCCGCTAGGTGCCCTGCTGGCCATGAAACGGTTCTATGGCCGGTCTGCTCTGCTGGTGGTATCAAAAACAATGCTGGGCATGCCGCCTGTTGTTATCGGCTTGCTGGTCTATGTGCTGATTTCCCGATCTGGCCCGCTTGGCTTTCTGGATATTCTATATACACCACAGGCCATGATGCTGGCGCAATTTATTCTGATCCTGCCTTTGTCTATCGCATTATCACATCAGATTTTTGAAAGATTACATGCTGAACTGCATTTATTCTTTGCCTCGCTTGGCCTGGGCGCGTTCAAACGGATTCTGACCTTGTTAAGTGAAGCCAGATATGAGCTGGTCACGCTTGGTATGGTCTGTTTTGGCCGTGCTATCTCCGAGATTGGTGCCGTTATTCTGGTTGGAGGCAATATCAAATATCTGACCCGTGTGATGACATCATCAATTGCGCTTGAGACATCAAAAGGCAATATCGCCTTTGCGCTTGCGCTTGGGATTGTACTGATGATGATTGCCCTTCTGATTAATCTGCTGAGCCATCTGCTTAGCCAGTCTGTGCTGAAAGAGGCAACAAATGGCTAGCCCGAATATCGCCAATAAACAGCTTATTTCTGCCTCAAATGTCACGTTTGAGCGATCAGGACAGGCCTTGCTGAAAGATATAAATCTGTCAATTGCATCTGGCATGATTACGGTATTGCTTGGCCATAATGGCGCAGGCAAAACGCTGTTGATGCAGGTTATGCATGGCCTGCTTATGCCATCTTCAGGCACGATAAGCTCTATCGGGCGGACTGGACAGAAAATGGTATTCCAGAAACCTGTAATGTTACGGCGCACCGCAGGCCAGTATTTTGATTTTATCTGCCCTGACTGTCCGGCACATATAAAACAGGACTGGTTTCACAAGGCTGGACTGACTGGCCGCACGGCCACCCCTTCACGCCTGTTATCAGGTGGCGAGCAACAGAAGCTATCCTTAATCTCGGTGCTGGCAACACAGCCAAAATTACTGTTTTTGGACGAGCCATGCGCCAATCTGGATTTTGAAGCGATTGATTTTGTCGAGGCCGAACTGCTTGCCGCCCGCGAGACAGGCATGACAATCATCATGAGCAGTCATAGCAGGCATCAGGCACAGAAACTGGCAGATTATATTATTCTGATGCGGCGTGGCCGGATAGCAGAATATGCTGAAAAAGAAGCTTTCTTTTTGTCACCTGAATCTGACGCCGGCAAGGAATATCTATCCTATAGCTAGCGTTTCATCAGCGATTTAAGGTCAAATCCGGCATCTGCCAGACTGTCCATATCCGGACTTATCTGCTGTTCAAGACAATATTTGCCCACCATATAGGCTTGCGCATCATTCGCCGCTTCTACAGATACCAGCCTGCCATCATCAAAACTCCAGACAGACAGAGAATTTTCCTTGCGGCCTGTGCGGGTGATATGAACCAGCGAGTTTTCTCCAGAGGGCAATAGCCCTGCTAGCTGGAATTTGACATCATACTGGTCTGACCAGAACCACCATGCCTCGACACGTCCGGGTTGGGCTTCACAGATATGGGCAGCAGCGATGGTTGCGCTAAATTGCGCATGATGCACAGATTCCACCCTGACAGGTGCATGCTCTGGCGCGCGAGCAACATCGCCAATCGCATAAATATCCGGATGTGAGGTTACATATTCCTGTGATACCAAAATGCCATTATCCACATTCAGGCCTGCATCTTCTGCAAGCACGGTATCAGGCACAACGCCTATCCCGACAATCACCAGCTGGGCTTCTATTATCTGCCCCGATGTCAGGCTGACAGAATCTACCTGCCCGTTTGCCGCATTAATGGCTTTCAGCCCCTCGGCGATATTCAGGCGAACGCCATGACCTTGATGCAGTTGCTGGCAATAGGCAGACAGGGGCGGGCTGGCGACACGGGCAAGCACCCTGTCTGACATTTCGACAAGATGCACCTCTATCTGCATTTTTTTCAGGCTGGCCGCAATTTCAAGACCGATATAGCCGCCGCCAACAATCACGGCCGAGCTGATAATCTGCCCGTTCAGGCCATCTGTCAGACATCTCTTTATCTGGCGCGCATCATCAACTGTACGTAACAGGGCTACACCGTCAAGCTGTTGCATCTCATCTGGCAATTTGCGCGGCACGGCTCCTGTGGCCAGCACCAGCTTTTGATACTGGATTGTCTGCCCGTCTGATATGTGTATCTGGCTATTATCTGTATCTATTGATGCTGCTTTTGTACCTGTCATCAGCGTGATGTTCTGGCTGTCAAACCAGCTTTGCGGGCGCAGATAAAACCCGTCTTCAGCTTCAGCATCAGCAGACAGGTAGGTTTTTGAAAGAGGTGGGCGCTGATACGGCATGCCTTGCACGCTATCCATCATGACAATCTCGCCTGCATAGCCATATTGCCTGAGCTTTTCAGCGCAGGTAATGCCAGCATGGCTGGCGCCAATAATGACAATCGGATGGCTCATCGCGCACGTCCTTTACTACAGGGCAGAATAATTCACATGAATACGGTATGTTCTGTTGCTACTAGCTCCAATAACTAGCAGAAAAACTATGGGTTTGGCACTGGTAAAATCTGTCAAATGCCAGTAAAAATATAGCGTGAGCATAGTAAGGGGATTTCGATGACAGCGCTTTCATCAGTCACAACCATTGACGAGTTACGCCAGATTGCCAAAAAGCGTGTGCCGACCATGTTCTATGACTATATGGAATCAGGTTCATGGACTGAAAGTACCTTTAGGGCAAATTGTGATGATTTTGCGAAAATCACCTTTCGCCAGCGTGTTGCGGTAGATATGTCAGACAGATCAACCTCTGTAAATGTTCTGGGGCAGCCTATCCATATGCCTGTGGCGATTGCCCCTACGGGCCTTACAGGCATGCAGCATGCAGACGGGGAAATTCTGGCGGCACAGGCCGCAGAGGCCTTTAACATCCCTTTCACCCTGTCAACCATGTCTATCAGTTCAATCGAAGATGTGGCCAAACACACAAACGCGCCCTTCTGGTTTCAGCTATATGTGATGAAAGACCATGATTTTGCCAAACGTCTGATAAACAGGGCAAAGGATGCAGGCTGTTCAGCCCTTATGCTTACCCTTGATCTCCAGATTATGGGACAGCGCCATAAAGATATTAAGAACGGGCTGACTACACCGCCAAAACTTACCGTAAAAAATATTCTTGATATGGCGATACGACCACGATGGTGTATGGGCATGCTTGGCACCTCACGCCGCAGCTTTGGCAACATTGTCGGCCATGTTGACGGCGTATCAGATATGAGCAAGCTATCATCATGGGTTAGCGAGCAGTTTGACCTTCAGCTTGACTGGGATGATGTTGCCCGAATTAAAGACTGGTGGGGCGGCAAATTCATCATTAAGGGCATTATGGATGTTGAAGATGCTAAAATGGCCGCAAAATCAGGTGCAGATGCGCTGATTGTCTCTAATCATGGTGGCCGTCAGCTAGATGGTGCTGATAGCTCTATTGCGCTTCTGCCAGAAATTGCCGAGGCTGTTGGCAAAGATATTGAAGTCTGGATGGATGGCGGCATCAGATCTGGTCAGGATGTGCTGAAAGCCTATGCGCTTGGCGCAAAAAATACGCTTATTGGCCGCGCATTTTTATATGGATTAGGGGCTGGCGGCAGAGATGGCGTAGATAAGGCGCTGGCCATTCTGCATAAAGAGCTTGATATGACGATGGCGCTATGTGGCCACAGAAATATCACAGATGTGAGCAGAGATATTCTGCGCCATTCACCATTTTAACATTTTCCGGTTAAACAGGTAACTCTGGCAACCGCCTTTTATGCTGTTATCGCCACTTTTCCAGAGCAGTATCATCTGTTTCTCGCGCATCCACCCATGATGCGCCCTGTTCTGTTTCTTCCTGTTTCCAGAACGGGGCTTTGGTTTTCAGATAATCCATGATGAAATGTGCACTTTCAAAGGCGGCCTCACGATGCGCCGATGCTGTGCCTACAAACACAATATTGTCATGCGGCAGTAATCTGCCAATCCTGTGAATAACGGTAACATCTGCAAGCGGCCATCTATCACAGGCAATATCAATGATATTGCTGATTTCCTGTTCGGTCATGCCCTCATAATGTTCAAGCGTCATGGCAATCAGAGACGGGCCTTCTGCATAATCACGTACGATACCGACAAAGCTGGCAATCGCCCCGACGCCGCTCTGCTTTAGAGAGTCCATCTCTTTGCCAATATCAAAATCATCTTCTGTAACAATCACCCTGCCCATTGGTGCTAGCCTCCTGTTACAGGCGGGAAAAAGGCTACTTCGTCACTGTCAGAGATAGTGCTGTCAAGCTGGGCATATTGCCTGTTAATCGCCACCCGCACGGTCTTCATGTTCCTCAATGCGATGGAATGCCCCTCAGAGGTATGTTTGAGATAGTCTGCAAGCTGGCCAACTGTCTCTATACCGTCTGGCAGGCGCATATCTTCAGATGATACACCTGTATGTTCTCTCATCCATGCGAAATACCGGATTTTCATAGCCCGCCCTCTGCAAAAGGAATAAAATTCAACATCTCTCCAGCTTCAATATGTTCTGCCTTGCGGGGAATTTCAATCAGCCCGTCTGCGCCCAATAATGAAGAGATCACACCAGCCCCCTTACGCCCGTGGATATGCAGTTCAGGCTGGCCATCTGCGCCTATCTCCAGCCTGCCGCGTAAAAATTCTGTCCTGCCTTTTCTCTTTTTATAGCTAAAGCTAGCCTTAACAGGCAGTTTTAGCAACGCCCGCGGCTCACCGCCTGCCAGAATATCCATCGCAGGACGCACCAGAAGCATAAAACACACAAATACGGCTACAGGATTGCCAGGCAGACAGAAGATAAATTTATCACCATATCTGGCAACACATACAGGCCGACCCGGTTTAATGGCAAGCCGCCAGAACAGCACGTCTGCGCCAATTTCTGCAAGTGCCGCCTGTGTATGATCTTCCACCCCGTCAGATGCCCCCGCAGAGGATATCACAATATCGCTATCGTTAAGCGCCTGTTTATAGGCGGCTACCAGCTTGTCCTTGCTATCACCAACAATCCCGCCATCTATCTGCTCGGCGCCTGTCTGGCCAACAAGGCTAGATAGCATCGGCCGGTTACTGTCAAATATTTGCCCTGCCGCCAGCCCGCCACTACCTGCCGGAATAATCTCGTCCCCCATACTCAGGATTGTGGCACGAAGCGGCTGATAGCAGGATATATCCGAGACGCCGCCAGCACTAAGCTGTCCGATGGCCGTTGCCGAAAGACGCTGGCCCTTTTCGACAAGCAACTCGCCTTTGGCCAGATTTTCGCCCTGCGGCCTGATATTGGTCTGCGCAGAAAGCAGCAGCGCAGAGCTGACCATCTCGCCATCATGCTGGCAATCTTCATGCATCTGCACACAGTCAGGGCCTTCAGGCATTATCGCACCTGTATAGATACGCACGGCTTCATCTTCATTGATGATGCCTGTAAAGGGGTGGCCTGCGCGGGCTGTGCCGATAATCCTGAATTTGGTGTCTGGATTATCTGCATGTCTCTTTGCGCTGATGGCAAACCCGTCAACAGCGCTTGTGGGGCCGGGCGGAAGATCATAGCTGCTGATCACATCTTCTGCAATAATACGGCCATTGGCCTCGGAGATATGTATTTTGCGGCTATCAGGCTTGCCAGCCTGTCTTGCTGCAGAAAACAGAATATCCTGTCCTGTCTCAAGCGCTGTTAATACAGGATGCGCCATAGGCTAGCCTCTTAAAAACAGGTTGGAAGATAGCACAAATGCCGCTATCTCTGCCGCATTATTCAAATCAAGCTGAGGCAGAGGACAATCTGATATCTGTGCTGGTGATGCAACTGCTTTAATCTGGCTATCATCTGGAAATAGATAGGGCTTTCCGGTTTCAGCGCGCCAAATCTCAATCTTTGGCACAGCCTCGCGTTTGAAGCCTTCTACCAGCACAATATCAAGATTGTCCGAGCGTGCCAGAAGCGTTTCCAGCGTTGGTGGCGACTGGTCAAGATGTTCGGTAAATTGTGCTGTGCGTATATCAGAAGATACAATCACATTTACTGCCCCCGCCTGACGGTGTCGCCAGCTATCTTTGCCTTTTACATCTGCATCAAATTCGTGGTGGGCATGTTTAATGGTGCCAACAGAAAGCCCCTGCTGTGAAAACAGGGTTATTAGCTGTTCTGCAATGGTGGTTTTACCTGAACCTGACCAGCCAGCCAGTCCAAACAGGATGGGGCGATGCACTGTCA
>WTJO01000164.1 GCA_011524805.1 Alphaproteobacteria bacterium | reverse complement strand
TCAGGGGCTATATGCCTATGACAGTGCCAATATTAGCGGCTGGGACGGGCTTAACGGTAAGCGTATCTTCAATGGCCCGCCGCGTGGCGCTGCACTGACAAATGCCCGCCTGCTTATCAAGCTGAATACCGGTATGGAAGAAGGCAAAGGCTATACAGGCGTTCAGGTTAACTGGGGACAGGCTGTTAAAACCATACAGGATGGTTCGGCAGATGCATTTGTGCTGCCACAATCTTTCCCTGACGGGCGTATTACAGCTGCGCTGGCATCAGGTGACATGACCATCTTTTCACTGCCAAAGGATGTATATGAAAGTGAAGCCTTTGCCAAAATTGGCGATTTGCCGGGCACAGTGCCAACCACATTGAAAATATCAGAAATGGGATATGGCGACGGTGTTACTGTTGTCTCAGAAGATGATATATTCCGCGGACCAGGCACCGTTGGTGGCGAGGTTGTGAATGTAGATATGGATTTTGAGCTGGCGAAGGCATTGACCAAAGCCTTTATTGACGGACTTGATGATGTCTATATGAAAAAGGCGCCGTTTATGTCCAATGCATGGCATGGCAAAACAGATATCGCCTTTACTGATATGTGTGGCAAAAACCCGATGAAATATCATCCTGGCGCAGTTGCCGCATGGGAAGAAGCAGGCTATACGCTTCCTGATTGCGCAAAGTAATCAAAAAAATAGATAAGCAGAGCAAAGGTTTTTTTGCTCTGCTTTTTTTGGGGGAAGGAATACTGGCAGGATGACCGAGCATACAGATGCCAAGCGCCACGCAACTGATATCGGCATGAAGGCGCTTTATTTCCTCACAATTTTTATGGTGATAGTAGGGCTGCTCAATGCAACTCCCGGATTTCCCGGTTATGATGCGCTGGTAAGCAATATTGTCGGCATTAGCGGATTTACGCTTCGCAAATTCCCCTATGAATGGTTTTATCCCCTATTTTTTGCGCTGATGATGCTGATTGTGTCGCTAAAACATTCCATGTGGCGGACATGGTCTGATAAATCTTTGTGGCAACGGCGATTTGGGCTGTTTATGGATATTGCCCTTGTCACCATGGCCTTTGTAATTTCAGGTACCTATCTGATAGAAAATGAAGCTATTTGTCTGATTGACCAGCTGAATGGCGACAGGGCGGCGCTGATTGCTGAAAGCCTGAAAAGCGAAACAGAATTTGCACTATCGCTTGGGCTTGACCCGCCCACAACCGTAGATGACCCGGGCTGTATCACAACAACCGGCGGCTGGCTTGTGCTGATTGTTGGCCTCGCCATCATCATCTTTCTGGGATATAATATCAAGGTCTGGAGCTTTGCGCTTGTTCTGGTGGCCATTGTAATTGCTAGCTACACCATTCTAACCGTGCTGGTATGGTATTTCCATGGCCCGGATGACATCAACAAATATCTGATGACAAAATTAGCCGGAGAGCCAAGATCGCTAGCTGATGGCAGACCGCGCGTACATGATATTCTGGTAAATAACGCGTCTGGCATGCTTGGGCGTTTTATGGATATTGTGCTGAATACAATTTTTCCCTATCTGGTGCTTGGCTCATTATTTGGCACTTCAGCTGGTGGCAGATCGCTGATGAAACTGGCGTTCAGATGGACACGCAATCTGCGCGGTGGCCCTGCACATGCAGCAATTATCTCGTCAGCCATGTTTGGCACAATTTCTGGTGGGCCGATTGTCAATGTGCTGTCCACAGGGGTGTTGACCATCCCGATGATGCTGAAGCGCGGATTTAGCAAAACCTTTGCAGGCGGGGTTGAGGCAGCTGCTTCTTCTGGCGGGTCTATTATGCCGCCTGTGATGGGTGTTGCTGCCTTTGTAGTGGCAGCGCTGACAACTGTGCCCTATTCTTCTGTGATTATTGCTGCGATTATTCCGGCAATTGCCTATTTTTTCTGTCTGTTTTTGTCTGTGTCGTTTCAGGCACGTAAACAGAATATCCAGCCGATTGGCAGGATGACAGACGATATGGTTCTGGAACGTCAGGATTTCCTTAATCTATTTATGATTTTTGGCCCTATTATGCTGATCCTGATATTGCTTTTGACCAGCAAGGAAAATGTGGGGTGCGGACTGTTTGGCAGCCTGATGGGCGCAGAGCGCGTGATAACAGATGCAGGATGTAAAATCATCAGCCTGCCCTGGCATTTGCAACTGGTTCAGAATTCGGCAGGAGACGCAGGCAGTGCCGGCTGGTTTGCCGTAATATTGTTGATGGGGCTTCTGTTCCTTGATCCAGAGGTTCGGGCAAAGCCTAAAAAATTGCTAGATGGCCTGTCAGGGGCAGGGGTGCTTATAGCAACGCTGTATCTGATGTTCCTGACCGTATCAATTATCGATTTCTGTCTGAAATTTACAGGTCTGCCAACCTTCTTGTCTCTGGACGTGCTTGGCTGGCTGCAATCGCTGGGGTTGGGACTTGACGGGTCTGTGCTGTTTCAACTGGTTGCTCTGTTTCTGACCATGGCGATGGCTATTTTGCTTGGTATGGGTATGCCTGCTGTACCAGCCTATATTAACGTTGCACTGCTTCTGGGGCCTGTTCTGGCAGGGCTGGGCATTGCAACCTTTACAGCCCATATGTTCATTTTCTATTTTGCCGTGGCAAGTGCTATTACACCGCCGGTGGCGCTGGCTGCATTTGCGGCCTCTACCATCACCAAAGCAGAGCCGATGCCAACTGCGTTTTCAGCCGTGAAATCGGGCATTGTCATCTTTGTGGTGCCGTTCATTTTTGCACTTTATCCCGAATTGCTATTAATCGATGCTGCGGTATTAAATCCAAATCTGGATGGCGGAGAAGGATCTAAATATCTGCAAGGTTATGATGGCACTCTAGATATGGCAGGCCTGGGCTTCATAATGATTAAGCTGGTGCTATCGCTATATCTGATTTCATCTGTGCTTGCGAAATATGATGCGCGTTCGCTTAGCCCTGTTGCATGTGCAGTCCGTATTATCCTCGCCATTGGTATTTTGCTGAGCTATCCGCTTATCAGCATTGCTGCCTTTATACTGGCGATAGGGCTGATTATGTTTCATCACATCCAGTCAAAACGCCATGGCCTGTCATCTGCATGAAAGTAATTCACCATGAATAAATCACCTGACGACAGACCAAGTTATATTTTGTTCATTACAGACCAGCATCGTTATGATCATCTAGGGTGTAATGGTCATCCTGTGCTAAATACACCTCATATTGACGAGATGGCCAGCGAAGGGATCAATTTTGACCGCTTCTATGTTGCCTCGCCGGTATGTATGCCAAATCGTTCCAGTCTTATGACCTGCCGAATGCCGTCAAGCCATGGGGTAAGGTGTCTTGGTGTGCCACTTTCACACGAGCATGTCACCTTTGTAGAATTACTGCGCGCGGCGGGGTATGACACAGCGCTTATTGGCAAGAGCCATTTGCAGAATATGAACGAAAATCCGGCACAGTACAAAATGCCTGTTCATCGGCAGGGATATATCGCCCCGACAGAAGAGCTGGCAGTTGCCATCCGCACAGATTATGACACAAGCGAATATCGCTATGAGCGCCCGTCATTCTTTCGACAGAAAAACCCTGAGGTGCCGCTACCATATTACGGGTTTGATCATTATGACTCTGTAACGCGCCATGGATTTAACACCGGCGGTAATCATCAATTATATACACAGCAACATGCACCTGACGCATTTGCGATGCGGTCACGTGATATTCAGTTTGAGCATAATTATAGCTGTCCTCAGGCGGTGCGGACTAAAATTCCTGAGGCGCATCATTCCACAAGCTATATTGCAGATAAAGCCTGCGCCTATCTGGAATCTCGCAAAGATAATCCTACCCCCTTTTTTTTGATGGTGTCATTTCCTGACCCGCATCACCCATTTTGTCCGCCCGGTAAATATTGGGATATGTATAAGCCAGAGGATATGCCAATCCCCGAAGCCTATCAGCGCACCGACTGGGACATGCCTGAATATGTCAAAATCATGAAGCGTCAGCGGGAAGAAAATCCGAAAATTGGTGAAGCGTCAGGTGTATCCATCGCTATTTCCCAGCGAGAGGCACAGGAAGCACGCGCCCTGACTTGCGGGATGATTACCATGATAGATGATGCGGTCGGACAAATCAGAAATGCGGCCAGACAGACGGTGTTAGGCGATAATATTGTCCAGATATTTACCTCGGATCATGGTGATCATCTAGGCGATCACCAGCTTCTGTTCAAAGGCACCGAACAATATGACAGCCTGAACCATGTCCCGTTTATCTGGGCAGACCCGAAAGGTAAAAAAGGCCGGCGCACCGCAGAACTGGCGCAGACCCATGATATTGGCACAACGATTCTGGAACATGCAAAAATCGAGGAATCTCTGGGGATGCAGGGTAGAATTTTATCTGTTGCTGGCGGGCAAGGGCGAGATGCCGCGCATATCCAGTTTGAAACTCAGAAGCCCCACGAAGCCTTTGGTGACCGTCCTAAAGTGTCCAGCATCATTACCTCGCAATGGCGTCTGTCTGTCTATATCGGCAAATGCAAAAATGAGCTGTTTGATCTGGAGAATGACCCCGGCGAGTTTGAAAATTTATGGGATGTGGCGCAATATGCCGGGATAAAGACTGAGTTACTGGAAAGGCTTGCAGAGATGGAAATCACCGCCGCCGATCATGTGCCTGTCCCGTTAACCGAGGCCTAGCGCCCCGTCTGAAACTGGGGGTGACGAGATAAGCGACCACCACCCGCTTAATAAGATAGCGGGCAGCCTAGTCTTTCTTGAGGTGTTTACGCAGCATCCTGATGCCGATGTAAAGGCCAAGCGCAACACCGGCCAGTATAAAGGTATCTGTATGCGATACGCGTTCTCCGCTGAATAATGCTGTTATTGTGCCGAATATATCCATAATTTGCCTGCTCCCTATAGTCATTTACCTGTTATCCGCCCTTAAAAGAGGGGGTGGCCAAGTTATATTAGCATAACCGATATCAGGACTCATACTCTTCTTGGTGGGGTGTCGGATTAGAAAGTCTGCTTAGGGGGGAGGCAGTCCGGTTATTTTGTTGTTATGCAGATTTGATTATCTGATGATTTGATCTGAATCAGCCTGCTTTGAGGCTTTTCAATCAACAACAGGGCGCCTAGTCTGTAACACAGCATTCCAGTAACAGACAGAACAAAACCAGATGACGTCAGAACATGTAACATGCGCATCCAGAGGGAAAATACTCATTTCCGGCAAGGTGTCTGGCGACATTCTGATATGTAGTGAGGGTGTGAGTTTCTGGGGCGGTGTTGACAGTAACACAGGCCAGATTATTGATACTCACCATTCACAATATGGACAATTAGTCGCCGGAAACATTGTGATGATGCCATCATCCAGAGGCTCGTGCAGCGGTAGTGGCGTTTTGCTGGCATTGGCGCTGGCCAATAAAGCGCCGGCAGCGCTTATATTCTCAGAACCAGAAGAGGTGCTGAGCCTTGGCGCGCTGGTCGCAAGCCGCATATTTAATAGAACTGTGCCTGTTATTCGCTTGAATAAAACAGCTTATGCATCACTGGCCAATGCAACGTCAGCAACAATAACAGATAATTCAATCAGTTCTGAAACGCTAAATTGCACGCTGGAGCCAGTCCAGATTGACGATGTGAACATTAATGAAAATGATGAAATGTTTCTGGCTGGCGAAGCTGGGGAGGCGGCAAAAATTGCCATGGAAATCATCTGTCTGATGGCCGCAGCAAATGACACAAAGGCGCTTATCGATATTTCAAAAGGGCATATTGATGGGTGCATATTGGCTCATTCTGCCAATTTGATATTTGCCGAAAAGCTGGCTGACATTGGCGCTGAAATAAAGGTGCCGACGACAATTAATGCTATCTCTGTTGACCGTGAGAACTGGCTGTCACAAAACATCCCGCATGATTTTGGTGAACAGGCAAGCAGACTTGCAGATGCCTATGTCAGGATGGGAGCCAGACCAGTATTTACCTGCGCGCCATATTTACTGGAAGATCCGCCCGAATTTGGCGAGATTATCGGCTGGTCTGAATCAAATGCGGTGATATTTGCAAATAGCATTTTAGGTGCGCGTACCCTAAAGCATCCAGATTATCTAGATCTGTTCATTGCCATGACAGGCAGAGCGCCAGCATCAGGAGTATATGCCGATGCTGGAAGGCAGCCTCACTCAATCCTGTCTGTAACCTGTCCGTCAACACAGCCAGATGATGTATTCTGGCCAGTTCTGGGGTGGCTGGCAGGCACATTATCGCCGAACCGGATTCCGGTTATAACTGGTCTGGAGGCGCTATCGCCAACCCAAGATGATCTGAAATCTGTCTGTGCAGCTTTTGGCACCACCTCTGGTGCTGCGATGTTGCATATCTCGGGTCATACACCAGAGGCAGACCTGCCAGTAGCAGAGGGGGCAATAACCCATAACATAGACATATCTGATTTACAGCAAGCATGGCATTCGCTTAATCAGGCGAGTTTGCCTGTGGATTTAATAGCCATCGGCAGCCCGCATGCTTCATTTTCCGAGGTCAAAAGAATCCAGCGCTTTTTCAGAGGCAGGCCATGCCACCCCACTATCACCATGATCATCACCGTAGGAAGAGATACGCTGAAGATGCTGATAAAGGATGGTGCCCATGATGTGTTAACTCAGTCAGGTGTGAAGATAATTCCGGATATTTGCTGGTGTTCCATTAACGAGCCTGTCTTGCCTGTGAAGGCAAGATCAATAATGACAAATTCCGGAAAATACGCCCATTATGCCTATGCACTTTCTGGCCGGCATGCGCGTTTGTCAGCTTTGCAGGAGTGTGTCGAGACAGCTGTCACGGGGGTGACGCAAACAGCAGTGCCAGCGTGGCTTCGGTAACAAGCAAACGCCTATTAAACATCATATGAGTAAACAAAGCCTGCCCAGTGCCGTTTTATTTTATGGTCAGCTTAACCGTGGCACTGGGCATTGTTTTTTCTTATGCAAGTGACATTCCAAAAATAGACCAGACTAGCCTCAGCTGAAATGCTGAGGCTTTTTTTTACCCCTCAAAATGGGCATAAAAGATGTGATTGGCATGTGAAATGGCACATCTATTGAACAGGGGAGTGTACAGGGCAAAGAAGAAGACTCAAGGGGGTGCCGCCACGCTTCCTTGGGTCTTTTTCGCCTCGTGCCTAAATTAACGCGAACCATAACCCTTCAGGCCAGATGCGTATCCCATAGGTGATCACAAAGGGGCGGGATTTCCGTTTCAATGGCCTTCATCGCATCAACAATAAGGTCTTCGCGCCAGCGTCTTCCTGCTATCTGGACACCAATTGGCTGATGCCCTGTCGCCAGCTTTGCGATATGTGTCGGGATGTTGCCTGCGGGCAGACCGATAAAATTCATGCTGAATGACCAATATGCCTGACCTAGCACATCACGCACACCATCTGCGCCCTGAGTATCACGACCTGCCTCAAAATATGGCGCCAGAAGAAAGGGCGTCAGGACAAGCGGATATGTCTCCAGAAATAATGACCACTGACGCGCATAATGCGAACGATGCGCCATCATGGCAAGCAATTCATCCCCCTCATAGGGCGGAAACTGGGTATAGTAATCATCAAATATCTGGTTAATCTGTTCTGAGCCATATCTCTGGATATCTGAGTGCAGTAATGCCTTTACCTCGCCTAATAAACAGCGATATCCGGCCTCGCCTGTCTCTCTGGCCAGAGGCGGTTCAACTTCTTCTACTGCATATCCGGCACGAGATAATGCAGAGGCTGCTTTATCTATCGCTATCGCAACATCTTCATGCATGCCAAAACCGAAATCATCTTTGCTGACGGCAACACGGATAGGGCCATCAATGTTAGCGCCACGCCAGCCTAAAGGCACATGGAACGGGTCATGCGGATCTGGTGTGATCATTGCCGGCATGGCCAGATGAAGGTCAGCTGCATTTCGTGATAGTAACCCCTGAACAGACATAGACTGGGCAAGCAGTCCCCGCTCTGCTTCCTGGCTCGGATTCCATGCCGGAACGCGCCCCATTCCCGGTTTTACTGTCACCGCACCGTTTGCAGACGCCGGAAAGCGGAGCGAGCCGCCAATATCATTACCATGCGCCAGCGCGCCCATGCCTGCCATAACCGCAGCCCCCGCACCACCAGATGAGCCGCCAGCCGAGATATGTTTTCCCCACGGATTGAAGGTGCGGCCATAAAGCGGATTATCCGTATCGGCACGGAATGAGAATTCAGGTGTATTGGTGCGGCCAATAATAATTGCCCCTTCTGCCTGTAAATTACGGATAATGGGCGCATCGGATGTCGCGATCAAATGCTCAAACGCTTTGATACCATTGCTGGTGGCATGGCCTTTCTGATCAATATTGATTTTAATGGTCACAGGCACGCCATGCAGACGCCCCTTGGTCTGAGCAGATTTATCAAGCGAGCGGGCACGCTGTCGTGCCTCATCAGCAAGAATCTCGACAACCGCATTTAGCGATGGATTGACCTCATCAATTCTCGCAAGTACAGACTCAACAACATCAGTTGCCGAGATAGTGCCAGCATGTGTTGCTGTTGCAATTTCCTGTGCAGTCCATTTCCATAGCGGTTTGGCTGGCGGCATATTTTCTCCCTAATCACTTTGGATCACGTGCTATCTGCTATGTACACTGCCAGAATCCGCGAGATTGTGCTGATTATTGCGAAGCCGTCACTCTCAATCTTAGCGAAAAACTTTACATAAAAGCAATGTATAATATTACTTCTTCTGGTCAGAATCTTCTTGCAAAACAGGTGAATTAGCTACACGCTAATCTATAAACCTAACACAATAAATCACTGATTTTGACCGAAATGGGGGGAGTCATGTTAAAACGATTGTTAAGCATCTCAGTTGCCGCAGCAATATCTGCTTTGGCATTTCAGGTTACCGCAATAGCTGATGAGGGCGCGAAAAAAGGCGGAACCCTTCTGATGGCTATTCAGAACACACCACGTCATCTAAATCCGGCAGTTCAGTCCGGCATTGCAACAGGTGAGCCGGGCACGCAGCTTTTTGCTGCACCACTGCGTTATGATGAGGACTGGACACCACAGCCTTATCTGGCCGAATCCTGGTCGATTTCTGACGATGGTCTGACCGTAACCCTAAATCTGGTGAAGGGCGCAACTTTCCATGATGGGAAGCCTATTACCTCGTCCGATATTGCGTTTTCAATCAAGACCGTTCAGGAAAATCATCCATTTAAGACGATGTTTGCGCCTGTTGAATCTGTTGGCACACCTGATGCAAATACGGCTGTAATTAACCTCAGCAAGCCGCATCCGGCATTGCTGCTGGCCATGTCGTCACAATTGCTTCCGATTATCCCTGAG
>WTJO01000146.1 GCA_011524805.1 Alphaproteobacteria bacterium | reverse complement strand
GGTGTGAATTTTGTCAATCTAAAGGATGCGGGCGATCCTGTCGAACAGGCACGGATTTATGACGCAGCAGGCGCAGATGAACTGTGTTTTCTGGATATCACCGCCACCCATGAAGGGCGAGATACGATTTATGATGTTGTATCACGCACCGCAGATGTATGTTTTATGCCTGTAACGGTGGGCGGCGGGGTGCGCGAAGTTGATGATTTCAAAAAATTGCTCAGATGTGGCGCTGACAAGGTATCTGTCAATTCTTCTGCAGTGACGGACCCTGATCTTATTTCGCGTGCTGCAGATAAATTTGGTTCGCAATGTGTTGTGCTGGCGATTGATGCGCGTCTAAACGATAAAGGGTTTTTTGAAGTCTTTACCAGAGGCGGCCGCCAGCCAACAGGCATTGATGCGATAAGCTGGGCAATAGATGCTGAGCAGCGCGGCGCAGGCGAGATATTGCTGACCTCGATGGATGGCGATGGCACAAAGGACGGGTTCGACATTCCGCTTACACGCGCAGTTAGCGATGCGGTCGGAATACCAGTAATTGCTTCTGGCGGGGCTGGCAAGCCAGAGCATTTTGCAGATGCCATTACCCAAGGCCATGCCAGCGCAGTGCTGGCTGCCTCGGTATTTCATTTTGGACAATTTTCAATAGATGAGGCAAAATCAGCTATGCAGGCAGCAAATGTGCCTGTCAGGCGGCTAGCATTGTGAGGTCAGAATGACAGATAACTCTACTCATATTCTGGATAGGCTGGCAGAGGTAATTGCACAGCGTGCCTCAGATAGCGCTGAGACCAGCTATACTGCCCATCTGCTTGAAAATGCCCCTGAGATGCCAGCCAGAAAGCTGGTTGAGGAAGCAACCGAGGCGCTGATTGAGGCTATCTCTGGCAATGGCGAAAAGCTGGCAGAAGAATCAGCTGATCTGCTATATCATCTGCTTGTTGTCTGGCAGGCGGCAGGAATTACACCTCGGCAGGTATGGGATATTCTTCAGGCACGTCAGGGTCTGTCCGGCCACGCTGAAAAAGCATCCCGCATAGACACCTAGTTTGGTGCGGCCATTTTGATATTATAGGCAAGATTCAGGAGATAGAGATGAGCGGGCTATATGACCAACAAAATATTTTTGCTAAGATTCTGCGTGGAGACATTCCCTGCAATAAAGTTGATGAATGTGACCATACGCTAAGCTTTTATGATATTCAGCCGCAACGCAAGGTGCATATTCTGGTGATCCCCAAAGGCGCCTATACGGATATGACCGATTTCTGCACAAATGCATCTGCAGAAGAACAGACAGCCTATTTTGCCGCTATCGCGCGTGTTGTCGGCATTGCCGGTCTTGAAAAGTCAGGCTACAGGCTGATAGCCAATACCGGCACAGATGGTCATCAGGATGTACCGCATCTGCATATCCATATTCTGGGTGGCGAGGCGGTAGGCCCGATGCTGCATCGCAAGGCCTAGGCCACCGCATATGGGCTGATATCCTAAAACTGCCCTCCGACAGATGATTACGCTTTATTAAATCAGAGAAACTCTGCTAGCATAGGCATATCTGTTTATGCCCTCAAAAAGAGAAAAATTATGCAATCTGTCATTCAAACCGTGTCACTAAGAGGGGTTGATGTTTTGCCTGTATCTGTTCAGGTGCATATCTCAAACGGGTTGCCGGCAATGGCAATTGTCGGACTGGCTGATAAATCCGTTGCAGAATCAAAGGAGCGCGTCAGGGCAGCGCTCTCATCTTTGGGATTGGCTTCACCAGCCAAACGTGTTGCGGTTAATCTGGCACCGGCAGATATCATCAAGGAAGGTGCACATTTCGATTTGCCAATAGCGATGGGCATTTTGCTGGCAATGGGGGTGTTGCCTGCGGATAGTCTGGACGGGTTTGTGGTATTTGGCGAATTATCCCTATCTGCCGAAATTAATAAAGTATCTGGCATATTGCCAGTCGCATTACATGCCTCCTCAATAGGTGCCGGACTTGTCTGCCCGCATGAAAACGGGCCTGAGGCAGCATGGGCAGGCCAGATAGATATTGCCGCCCCTTCCAGATTATCTGATCTGATTTCCCATATTAAGGGCGTTACCAGACTACCCGCACCAGAACAGTTTCTGCTGACCCAGAATGAAGATGGCCCTGATATGGCGGATATTGTTGGTCAGGAAACAGCCAGACAGGCACTGGAAATTGCGGCGGCCGGTGGTCATCATATGCTGATGATTGGCCCACCGGGTGCAGGTAAACCCATGCTTGCCAGCAAATTGCCTGCTCTGCTTCCGTCGCTTACACCAGAAGAAGCGCTTGAGACAACCATTATCCATTCTGTCGCAAATCAGCTATCTGCCTCCGGTCTGGTAAGCAGACGCCCATATCGTGACCCGCATCATTCGGCTTCTATGGCCTCGCTGGTAGGTGGCGGCAACAAGGCATTACCGGGTGAGGCGTCGCTGGCACATCACGGGATTTTGTTTCTGGACGAGTTGGCAGAATTTAACCGCGCTGCGCTTGACGGTCTAAGACAGCCTCTGGAAACAGGCGAAATTATTGTGGCACGTGCCAATCACCATATTCGCTATCCCGCACGGTTTCAACTGATCGCCGCGATGAACCCCTGTCGTTGCGGCTATCTCTGCGATGCCGAACGTGCCTGTTCAAAAGCACCTGTCTGTGCCCAGAATTATATGGCACGCATCTCAGGACCTATGCTGGACAGATTTGACATCACTTTGGAAGTTGAAGAAGTTTTGCCTGAACAATTACTCTCCTCTAGCGCATCAGAACCGACCGCCGCCATCAAGTCACGCATAGATGCTGCCCGCCAATTTGCTAGCCAGCGTCTGAATATCAAGGATGCACCCTTAAATGTCACTATGACGGCCGCCGAGATTAAGGCCGAGATAGGCAGTAATCCGGAAATAGCAGACTTGCTGAATAACGAGATGAAATCCCAGAAACTATCTGCGCGTGGTCTGCATAAGGCTGTAAGAGTTGCCAGAACCATAGCAGATTTGAATGCCAGCCCTATAATTAGCAGGCTTCATATGCTTGAAGCGCTATCTTACAGGCGGTTTCTGACAGGCAGACTACATTCAGGCTAGCCAGACAGAATAGTATTGCCAGCATGATCTGGATGTTTGGCCTCAACACAGTCCCAGAATAGACCGGCGATATTCTTGCCGGTAAAGCGGCTCATTTCCCTGATACCTGTTGGCGAGGTAACGTTAATTTCTGTGATATAATCGCCAATCACATCAATGCCGACAAATAGCAGACCACGTCTTCGCAATTCATCGCCAATCTGATCACAAATTTTCTGATCCTGAGGGCTAAGTTCTGTTGGCTGTGCGGTGCCGCCTACATGCAGATTGGAACGCGCCTCGCCCTGTTGCGGCATCCGGTTAATTGCCCCTACGGCCTGACCATCAATTAAAATTATCCGCTTATCGCCGTTCATTATTTCGGGCAGATAGCGTTGGGCAATAACAGGCTCTCTTGATTGCGCAAAAAACACTTCAAGTAAAGCAGACAGATTCTGATCTTCAGGCTGTAATCTGAACACTGCCGCACCGCCATTACCATAAAGTGGTTTGATAATAATATCCTTATGGGTGTCCCTGAAGGCTTTGATATCCTGCATATTACGCGATATTAGCGTAGGCGGCATGATATCGGGAAATAGGGTAACCAGGATTTTTTCTGGTGCATTTCTGACCTCGGCCGGATTATTTATCACCATGGTAGAGGCAGGCAGACGCTCCAGCAGATGGGTAGCGGTAATATAGGCCATGTCAAAGGGCGGATCCTGACGCATTAGAATCACATCACATGATGCCAAATCTCGCCGTTCTGGCCTGCCTATCTCGACATGATTGCCAATGTCGTCTTTTACGCGCACCTGATTGCCATGTGCCCATATTGTATGGGCATCACTGCTCATATTATCAACTTCATAGACAAATAGGGAATGGCCGCGATTCTGTGCCTCTAGCGCCAGCGCAAAGGTGGTATCCCCTGCTATATCAATATTGGCGATAGGGTCCATCTGAACCCCGATAGTGAGTGCCATCACCCTGCCTCAGTCACGCTTATCTGTGGATAAGATTGTATAATTCACCACATCTTTTGCAAATTTCACCTTTTGTGCGTGGGCAATGACACGGTCACGTTCTGCGGCATCTTCTGCAACACCGGACAGGTAAATCACCCCGTCAACCACATCAAAGGAATAATTTAGCGATGATACATTTTTGTCTGCTATCAGGGCGGCGCGCAGCTGGGCACCGGCAGATACATCTTTTGCCCTGTCTTTGAGGCTTGGTTTTTGCGAGACCACAACTTCATTTACAACTTCGCTTACGCCCTTGATTTCCCATGCCAGCTTGGTGGCCAGAAATTTCTGTTCCTGCGTTTCAACGCGTCCGGTAAGCAGAACAGAACCGTTATTTACTGAACTGCTGATGCCGGTAACCAGAGACTGGTCGGATTTAATGAATTTATCTTTCAGCTTGGCGAAAATGACAGTATCCCCGACCGAGGTGGACAGTCCCTTTTCAGTTGTACCTGCTGCGATTGCCGCAGAGCCGATACCAACTGCCGCCGGTGCACATCCAGACAGCATCAGACCAGATGCTCCTATAAGCATGAAAAGCGCAATCATGTGACGAATCATCATCTATTCCCTCTGGTTAACTAGCTATATCCGACAATACGCATTATATGATTTTTCTTCAATATGCCAATGTGGTTAATTCACGCTATTTTCTATTTTTAAGGCCTACAGCCTGTAGCGCCTAAATCTGCCCCACCTGCCCAGAACAACAATATCAAGATAGACAGACTGAAACCCCATAGATTCATAATAGACCCAGATACTCTGCAAAGCTGTTCTAAGCCGCATTTGCTGCCACACAGATGGCAAGGCTATTTCTGCCATGAAATCACGCCTGTATTTCACCTCAATACCAATGAGTGTTTTGCCGCGCCGCATCACCAGATCAAGCTCGCCTGCCTTTGTGCGTAGCCGCCGTGCTACTGGCCAGTACCCTGCCAGCATATAGGCGCACATCACAACCCGCTCTGCCTGCCGTCCGCGCCGCTCTGCCAGCTGTTTTTTCTGAACTGACAATTGCTGTTTTTCTAAGCTGTCCTGCTCCACCATAGCATATCCTCTCACAAGAATAGCCTCTGTATGTCTATCGCCGCAGTTCTGATAATTCTCGCCTAGCTATTATCCTTTAACGACAGCGCAAGCTGGTAGATATCTTTATGTTTGCGCCCTGAAATATCCTGCACCATCCGAACCGCATCTCTAAGGCTATGATGATTAAGATATTCAGTCAAAAGCTGGATAATGTCATTATCATCAAGCACCGCTTCCGCTTTATTGCTGCCAGAAATTACCAGCACAATTTCACCTTTCGGTGTCGGCGCTAGCGCATATTTTTCTGCCAGCCCGGACAGCGTGCCTGTATCCACCTCTTCATATAACTTAGTCAGCTCTCGTGTGATGGCGGCCTGTCTGTTGCCCTGAATCCGCGAAAAGCTGGCCAGACTGCCCGCTAGCCGTTTGGCTGTTTCAAACCAGATTTGGGTCATTGGCAGGCCTGCCGCCTGACTGATAGCAAGCTCGGCCGCCTTTTTCTTTTGCGGAACGAACCCCATAAAGGCAAACTGGTCACTTGGCAGGCCGGAGATGGTCAATGCCATTATGGCCGCAGAAGCACCCGGCACGGCAGATACCTGTATGCCCTGCTCATGGCAGCTGGCAACCAGCTTATAGCCAGGATCCGAAATTAGCGGCGTGCCTGCATCACTTACCAGCGCAACCAGCCTGCCAGCTGTCATTTCTGCCAGCAATTCAGGCCGCATCTGCTCACCATTATGATCATGATAAGCCACCAGCCTGCCAGATGGTGTGATAGACGACAAAGACAGCAATTTGCGTGTCTGGCGGGTATCTTCACAGGCAATAATATCTGCTCTGCCCAGCATTTCTGTGGCACGCGGAGATAGATCACCAAGATTTCCAATAGGCGTTGAGATAAGCAAAAGCATGGCCTATTATAACATGGTGTTTACAGAATTTGCGAAGAATGTTTGGCCAGAATAAATAGCAAATTTGTAAATATGCGCAGAGAGATGGTATGAATATCCGGCATATTATCAGCCAAAAGGCTAACAAAATTAATCGAGGCAGCGTGTGACATCACCCTATATCAATACAGAGTTATCTAGCGCATCACAAAAAGGCCTGTCCTGTCGCCTTGTGGCTTTGGTATGTGCTGGCGCGCTTTTTTGGCTGTCCGGTTGTCAGACACCGCCACCGCCACCGCCACAGACAAGCAGTGCCAGCCGTACAGTATCTATTGCACCTAAACCATCCAGACAGACTGTCGTGCCTGTGAAGCCGGCCACACAGACCCAAGATAGCCAGCAGGATATTGTCGGCAATCTGATTGACCAGATTGAACAGGATAGCGGTAGAGCGATATTGTCTCAGGAAGAACAGCTTACCGAGCAAGACCAGCTATTATTGCCGCTGGTATCTGATGCGCCCGCCACGATGGATGATGAGCAGACCAGTAAGGCGCTTGATGCCGCGCTTGATCTGCTGAAGCAGAAAACAAAGCCGCCGGTAAAACCGCAATCAGATTTCCTGTTGCCAGATAAACGCTCAGACCAGATTAGAATAGGCATGTTTGTTCCGCTCTCAGGTGAATATAGCCAGCTTGGTCAGGCAATTGCAAATGGTGCCGAGCTTGCCCTGTTCCAGACAGGCGCAGCAAATATCGAAATTCTGTATTTTGATACTGGCAATCTGGATATGCTTGACGATATTGCAGCGTCTGCGCTGGCGGCTGAAATCGATGTTACTATCGGCCCGCTATTCTCATATCCATTAACAAAAATTGCGCCTGTTATGGCGGCCTATAATATCCCTGTATTATCTCTGTCCAACAATATGGCCGCCGCCCAGACAGGGGCATGGGTGCTTGGCTATCTGCCTGAACAACAGCTAGATAATCTGCTTGCCCATACGATTGAGCAGAATAAATTGCGGATTGCGATTCTTGCCTCAGAAGATAGTTTTGGGCAGACATTGCTGTCTCATGCGCAGGCAAGGCTGAATGATTTCGGCCTATCGGCCGCCCAGATTACCATTTTAAGTGAGGGCATGCTGGCTGATGAAACGGCTCTGAAAGAAACGATTAGGCAATTTACCGGCTATCAGCCGCCAGTAGAAGATAGCGCCGAATTGCCGCCACCCCTTTATGATACTGTTCTGCTTGCCGGTAATCCTGACTTTATTCTGCGCACTGCCCCTGTACTGGATTATTATGACCTTGGTCCTAGCCGTGCTACCTTTCTGGGAACAGATTTATGGGGACGGGCCGAGCTGATGTCGGAACCGTCATTACAGGGCGCTGTCATCACCCAGGCCATATTGCCTGAAAAGGAGCGGTTTGATGCGATCTGGCGTGACTATTTTGCACAATATCCTTCCAGCCTATCGCGTCTGGGTTTTGATGTGATGGCCGTTATAGCCATCACAACAGCTAAAAATAATGGTGCTTCGGGGATAGACTGGACACGCAGCCTGCTCAGGGATAAGGGGTTTTCGGGCTTTTCAGGCGCCTTTACCCTACTGCCGGATGGCCGCAATAACAGAGATTATCAATTATATCGCATTTCTGATGGCGGGCTGGCAGATCTCTAGCCAAGCAGTTTGCCAAGCATATAGTCAAGCCGCATCCGGCCTTCCAGCGTTGTTGCGAGTGTGTCTGTTTCTTTTACAAGCCAGCCAGCCTCACAGAAATTATCCAGCCACACTTCATCAAGCCTGAATTTGGAGCTGACATGCTGATGTGATAATGGGCGCGGTTCTGTCATCCTCAGCCCCATCATCCAGTAATTATCAAATATCTCGCGTGCTGTCAGAACAGAGATCTGCTCACATCCATGAGATTGGGACAGGCTATCTGACAGCCAGCCAGAAGGGCTACGTCTATTGACAAGATGGTATCTGCCATCCTGTGCCCAGAACTGGCCATGGCCGCCCGGGCCAACTGCCAGCCAGTTACCAGACCGCCAGTAGCATAGATTATGACGGCTGGCCGCGCCATCAGCAGCATAATTTGAAATTTCATAGGCTGACAGCCCTGCCTCTGCACAAATCTGTTCGGTAAGGTGATACAGGCTGGCCACATGATCATCATCTGCGACCAGCACCTCGCCTTTGCGCGTGCGGCTATGAAAGACCGTGCCAGCCTCAATGGTAAGCTGATAGGCAGACACATGGCTTAATTGCCGTGCCAATAGCTGTTCCAACTGCGATTGCCATTGTGCTTCTGTCTGGTCTGGCAGTCCGTAAATCATGTCACATGAGACACGCCGGAGATGTGACTGGGCAATATCCAGCGCATATAGCGCATCATCTGGGCTATGTTCCCTGCCCAGAAAGCTAAGTCCGGCCTTATCAAGTGATTGCACCCCAACAGACAGCCTGTTCACGCCAGCGGCCGCAAAATCTGCAATTTTTGCTGTTTCTACCGAGGTTGGATTTGCCTCTGCGGTAATTTCGATATGCGGTGTCGCTGAAAATAGTCCTATGGCCTTGTCAATGATAGCTTCTACTAATTCTGCCGGCATCAATGAGGGCGTGCCACCGCCGAAAAAAATCGTATCAAGTGAGATATCTGCTGGTGCCAGCCCGGATTTTTCTGAATAAAACCGCGCCATATGGGAAAGCTCGGATAGCATCGCCTGTTGCCAGTCTGCTATCTCTATCTGGTCTGCCAGATGAGAGTTAAAATCACAATAGGGGCATTTTGACAGGCAAAATGGCCAATGCACATACAGACTTATGCTGGTGTCAGACATGATGCAAGTAATTGCTGAAACGCATCCGCCCGATGGCTCATAGCGTGCTTTGTTTCAGGTTCCATTTCTGCAAAAGTCAGCGCATGGCCAAGCGGGGTGAAAATAGCATCATAGCCAAATCCCCTATCGCCGCGCTGTGGCCATGTTACCGTGCCTCCTACACGTCCTTCAAAGCTCTCACAATGACCATCTGGCCATGCCAGCGATAGCGCACATACAAATTCACAATGTCTGTCTGATGTACCTGCCATCAGCACAGCATCCGCAACACGCTTCATAGCCGCATCAAAATCCTTATCAGCCCCTGCCCAGCGCGCAGAATAGATACCGGGTGCGCCGCCCAATGCCCGCACAGAAAGTCCTGAATCATCTGCCAGCGCAGGCAAACCGGCGCTCTGTGCCGCCAGCTTTGCCTTCAATTCGGCGTTCTCAATATAGCTTGTGCCCGTCTCTTCAGGCTCTTCCAGACCAAGCGCACCTGCTCCAACCACTTTGATGCCAAGCGGTTCAAGAAGATCGGTAATTTCGCGCACCTTACCCATATTATGG
>WTJO01000205.1 GCA_011524805.1 Alphaproteobacteria bacterium | reverse complement strand
GGACGGGCTGACGCGGAATCGACTGCTGGGGCTGATCCTCGCAGGCTTCGCGCTGTTTCCGGTGCTGTCCGGCATCATGGACGAGCCGTTCTGGAACGATCTGGCCATGCGGATCATGCTTCTTGGCATGGCGGCGATGGGGCTGAACCTGGTGCTCGGCTATGGCGGGATGGTGTCGTTCGGCCACGCCGCCTTTGTCGGCATCGGCGCTTACTGCGTCGGCATCAGCCAGTTTTACGGCTTCGACAACGGCTGGGCACATGTCGCCATGAGCCTTGTCGCCTGCGGCCTGCTGGGGCTGGTGATCGGGTTCCTGTCGCTGCGGACGACGGGTATCTATTTCATCATGATCACGCTGGCCTTTGCGCAGATGCTGTATTTTCTGTTCGTCAGCCTCGAGACCTATGGCGGCGATGACGGGATGAGCATCGACCGCGCTGATTTCATGCCGATCGACCTGTGGGACCCGCTGCGCCTCTATTACCTGATCTGGGCGGCGCTGGTGATTGTCAGCCTGCTGCTGATGGTGATCGTGCGCTCGCGCTTCGGCGTGGTGCTCGAAGCCATACGCGGCAATGAAAGCCGGGTCGAGGCGATGGGCCTCGTGCCGCTGAATTTCAAGATCACCGGCTATGTGATCTCGGCGATGATCTGCGGGCTCGCCGGCGCGCTGTTCGCCAGCTGGCAGGAATATGTGTCGCCCGACATTATGCACTGGTCGCGATCCGGTGAGCTGATGATCATCATTATCCTCGGCGGCATCGGCACGATGGCAGGCCCGCTGATCGGCGCGGTGGCGTTCCTGCTTCTGGAGGAATGGTTGCCCGAGCTGATGCATCTGGTGGCCCCGGCCTATGCCGAGAACTGGATGATCATCTTCGGTCCGGTGCTGATCGGTGTGGTGCTGTTCGCACGGGGCGGGCTGGTCGGGCTTCTTGCCCGCATCGGCGGGAGGCGGTCATGAGCGCTCAGGCCGGAACCAGCCCAGTGCTGAGCCTTGCCGGGCTCAACAAATCCTATGGCGCGCTGCGGGCGACCCGCGATGTCGCGCTCGAGGTGGCGGCAGGTGAAATTCATGCGCTGATCGGGCCGAACGGCGCAGGCAAGACGACGCTGGTGCGCCAGATCTACGGCTCGGAAGCGCCCGACAGCGGCAGCATCCGGCTTCGCGGCGAGGAGATCAGCCATCTGTCCGTGCCGCAGCGGGTTCGGCAGGGCATCGGCCGGTCCTTCCAGATCAGCAATGTTCTCGCCGACTTCACAGTGATCGAGAATGCGGTGATCGCCGAGGCGGCGCGCATCGGCGGCGCATTCCGGTTCCTGCGTCCGGCCTTTTCCGATCCGGCGCTTGTCGAGGGGGCGATGACGATCCTCGGCCGTGTCGGGATCGAGGGGCGCGCCGACACGCCGGTGTCCGACCTTGCGCATGGCGAGCGGCGGCTTCTGGAACTGGCGCTGGCGCTGGCCGGCGACCCGGCATTGCTGCTTCTCGACGAGCCGATGGCCGGTGCCGGTCCTGAGGAAACGCAGCATATGATCGGCATCATCGACCGGCTTCGCGGCGATGTCGGGATATTGCTGATCGAACATGACATGGACGCCGTCTTCCGGCTGGCGGACCGGGTAACTGTTCTTGTCGAGGGGGCGGTGATCGCCAGCGGAACGCCGGAGGAAATCGCCGGCGATGCGGCGGTCCGCGCCGCCTATCTGGGGAGTGACGACGATGCTGCGGCTTGATCGGGTCGAAGCAGGCTACGGCGCTGCGCAGGTGCTCTTCGGGGTCAGCTTCGAGGTGGAAGCGGGGCGCTGCGTGTCGCTGATGGGGCGCAACGGCATGGGCAAGACCACCACCATCCGCACGATCATGGGCCAGCTGCCGCTGACCGGTGGCAGCATCACCCGCTTCGGAGACGGCGCGTCCGACCGCGAACCGTTCGAATTCGCGCGCGCCGGGATCGGGCTGGTACCGGAAGGCCGGCAGATTTTCACCAATCTCAGCGTGGCCGAGAACCTGAACACCTTCCACCGCCCGGGTGTCGATGGCGGCCTGCGCTGGACACTGGACACCGTGCTGGAGCTGTTCCCGCGGCTGGGCGAACGGCTGGACCATGCCGGCAGCCACCTGTCGGGCGGCGAGCAGCAGATGCTGGCCATCGGGCGGGCGCTGATGACAAACCCGCGGCTGCTGATTCTCGACGAGGCGACCGAGGGGCTGGCCCCGATCATCCGCCGCCAGATCTGGGATGTTCTGGCAACGCTGAAATCAGCCGGCCAGTCGATCCTCGTCGTCGACAA
>WTJO01000154.1 GCA_011524805.1 Alphaproteobacteria bacterium | reverse complement strand
ATAGTAAAGATTTCTTCTGCAAAAAGCTGTGTATCCAAAATATGGATTTCGCCCGCACGCTCCTTATCTCGGACCAGGTCGTGCGGGGAAAGCCATCTCTGCCACAAAGGAACGGTAGAAACTTTTTCCATCTGTATGGGGGATAGGGACAAACCGTTCTCCTCAAAAGGCCTTACCTGCCTGATTTATCATATTCAGCCTTCAGCTCATATAACAGGCTCAACGCCTTACGGGGCGAGAATGCATCTGGCTCAAGTTCATCCAGCATTTCACCTAAGCGTTCTGACACAGTCACCTGACCAGTTGGTAGACAGGCCTTGCTTTCAGATTGCAGCATATCAAATAAAGGCAGCATGTCTGTTGTATAGTTGTTCTGCGACAGGGCTTCCAGCTGCTGGACAAGGGCAGCAGCACGGTGAATTACAGGAGACGGAAGACCAGCTAATTTCGCGACATGTACGCCATATGATTTATCAGCTGCCCCGGCAGCAACCTGATGCAAGAACACAATGTCACCCTTCCATTCTTTGACCTGCATTGCATAAATCTGTAGCCTGTTCAACTGGCTCTGCAGACTGGTTAGCTCATGATAATGCGTGGCAAAAAGTGTCCGGCAACAGTTCTGATTGTGCAGATGTTCAAGACAGGCCCAGGCAATAGCCAACCCATCCCAAGTGGCTGTACCTCTGCCAATCTCATCAAGAATAACAAGGGATTTCTCTGTTGACTGATTAAGAATCGCCGCAGTTTCAACCATTTCCACCATGAAAGTTGACTGGCCACGGGCCAAATCATCAGATGCACCCACTCGGCTGAACAGCTTATCAATAATGCCAATCTCAGCCTTGGTAGCAGGCACAAATAATCCAGCCTGAGCCAGAATGGCAATATGCGCATTCTGGCGTAAATAAGTGGATTTACCTGCCATATTTGGACCTGTCAGAAGCCAGAGATTTGCCTGTGGCGAAAGCATGCAGTCATTTGCAATAAAAGGCGAAGAGGCCGGTAGTGCCTGTTCGACAACCGGATGCCGACCAGCTTCAATTGTGAAGTCCACATCGTCAGTCAGCAAAGGGCGTGTAAAGTTATGCCGTTCCGCTAGGCGTGCTGTCGCCTGCGCAATATCGAGACAGGCCAGCGCATAGGCAGCCTCACAGATTTGCCCAGATGCCTGACAGATTTTATCTGCAAGCTCTGCAAACAGCTCAGTTTCCAGCGCAATTGCGCGATCAGCCGCTGTGCTGAGCTGCTTTTCAAGGTCAGATAAAACTGTCGTTGTGAATCTGACAGACTGAGCTGTGGTCTGACGGTGAATAAAGTTTTCATTGCCAATGAGTTTTTCGCCATGCGCGGCACGGACGTCAATATGATAGCCCAGCACATTATTATGTTTGATCTTCAAAGACGAAATGCCTGTTTGTTCTGCATAATCAGCCTGCAACCCAGCAATTAGGCGGCGGCTTTCATCACGCATCTGACGTAGATTATCCAGCTGGCTATTATATCCTTTTAGGATAAAGCCGCCATCCCTAATCAGAAGCGGCAGTTCATCTGCCAGTGCAGGCAAAATCTGATCACCCAGCTGAGCGGGTTCCTGCGCAACTGCGCATAATCTGGCAATTTCATCATTCATATCAATGTGGTCTGAGGACAGGCAGCTTTTAGCAATCTGTCTGGCCCCACACAGGCCCTCAGCAAGACTAGCGAGATCGCGTGGCCCACCTCTGCCTGAGGCAATGCGTGATAAAGACCTGTCCAAATCAGGAATCAATTTCATATAATCTGACATCTGCTGACACAGAACCGGCTGATCACAAAACCAACTGGCAAGACCTAGGCGAAGCTCAATCTGAGATCGGTCAGTCAAAGGCGCAGAAATGCGGCTGTGCAGCAACCGTGCGCCAGCAGCTGTGTGGGTGAAATCAATCGCGTGAAGCAAGCTGCCAGCCCGCTCACCAGACAGTGTATGTGTCAGCTCTAGTGACTTTCGTGTTGCTGCATCAATATCCATAAAAGCCTGTTTTAACAGGATGGTTGGAGGGGACAGGCGTGGCATCTGTTGCAGCTGGGTACGCTGCAAATAGGCCAACAACCCCCCTGTAGCTGACAACATTGGTGGGGTGAACTGGCCAAACCCCTCCAACGTGGAAACTCCATAAAAGTCAGCCAGCCTGGCTGTTGCTTTTTTATGATCAAAGAAAGCTGAAGTTTCTGCAGATAAGTGGTAATGCAAGGGCAAATCTGATTGAAGAAAGCCCATCCGTTCAGCCAGATCATCAGCATAAATCAGCTCTGCAGCCTGAAGCCTT
>WTJO01000240.1 GCA_011524805.1 Alphaproteobacteria bacterium | reverse complement strand
ATCTACAACTGTCACACCCTTTGCGGCTACCTGCTCGCCAATTCGCCCTGAGAAGATCGAAGTGCCTTTGCGGTTAAAATCGCCTTCCAGACCATGGCCTACTGCCTCATGCAGCATTACGCCGGGCCAGCCCGAGCCAAGCACAATTTCCATTTCACCTGCAGGTGCATCAACAGAATCAAGATTGAGTGTTGCGATTCTTAGCGCTTCATCTACCTCTGCCTGCCAGACATCATCCTGCAGGTAGGTTGAGAACATAAACCGCCCGCCTGCCCCGCTAGAGCCTGTTTCCATGCGGCCATTTTTTTCGACAACAACAGCCACATTCAGCCGCACAAGCGGGCGAATATCGGCAAATCGGCTGCCATCTGGGCGAATAATCTGCACGGCCTGCCACGAGCCGGCAATACTGGCACTGACCTGTTTTACAGCGCTATCAGATGAGCGGGCATAGTCGTCAATTTTCTGAAGCAGGGCGACCTTATCTTCAAATTTTGTCGCATTTAGCGGATTTTCATCAGAATAAAGCGGCCTGTTATGATGTGAGTAGGGCGAGATTGCCAGCTGGCCACTATGGCCTGAACAGACAGCAGATACTGTGTCAGCAGCCCGCCTTAACGCTGTCTGTGATAATTCGCCCGCATGCGCAAATGCGTCCGCTTCTCCAACAATCGCTCTCAGCCCGAATCCGGCAGACTGGTCATAGCTGGCAGATTTCAGCCGCCCGTCATCAAATGCCAGCATTTCGGAATGTTTCATTTCAAGAAACAGATCACCATCATCTGCTCCGGCCAGTGTTTGGCTAACAAGTGATATGGTTGCCTGCTGGTCAAGCCCTGTATTGGTAAAAAATATCTCGTCAGTCTTGTCTAGATGGGTCATCTGGCTATTCCTTATTTTCTGCCGCCGGAGCATGCTGTCTGGCCGTATTAACCGCCTGTTATTGAGTATGGGATGATGTGCGGTATCTTTCAAGGGGCAGAATATCTGTTTAACAGGGGTTTTCTATCATCTGCCAAAGGCGTTAAGGTAACTTTATTGCTGGTGTTGGCATTAGCGGTGTTACTGGTGCGACTGGCGGTCGCATAGGGCTTTTCATGCTTGCAAAAAAAAGGTAAAAAACATAGAGAAAAGTAGAGTTGTGTGTGCTAGCTATAGGCTGGTTCAAAACGGTTATCGATTCGGGGGACTTTCAGACCATGATTTCGCGTCATATCGCAAAAAGCTGGATATTTGTGGCAACAGCCATCTGTGCTGTTATTGCCGGTAGCGCAGGCGCCGCAGAGCCGCAAGCCTGGCAGCTAGGGCTTCAGGAACCAGCAGGTTCAATTGCAGAAAAGGCAACTAGTCTGCATAATCTATTGCTTGTAATTATCACGGCTATTTCTGTGTTTGTGCTGGCACTGCTTGTTTACACATGCGTGCGGTATCGTGAAAAGGCCAATCCAAAGCCATCACGGACAACACATAACACTGTAATTGAAATTTTATGGACTGTGGTGCCAGTGCTGATTCTGGTCGTCATCGCGGTGCCATCATTCAGACTGTTATATTATCTTGATGATACAAAGCAGACAGAGATGGTGGTCAAAATTACAGGCAACCAGTGGTACTGGAATTATGAATATCCTGAAGAAGGGCTAGCCTTTGACAGCTACATGGTCGATGAAGAAGACCTTGAAGAAGGCCAGCCACGTCTGCTGACAGTTGATTATCCGATGGTCGTGCCAGAAGGTACCAAGGTAAAGCTGCTGATCACAGGCAATGATGTGATGCATTCATTCTTCGTGCCTGCACTTGCAGTGCAGACCTATTCAATTATCGGCCGCGTAAACGAGGCGTGGATAGATGTGCCAATGGGCGCGAAATCCTATTATGGTCAGTGTAACCAGATTTGTGGTGTGAACCATGCCTATATGCCAATTGTTATTGAGGCAGTGAGCGCTGATGACTACGCAAAATGGCTTGCAACTGCCAAAGAAGAATTTGCACTGAATAATATGCCTGTCAGCACCATGCTGGCATCGGCACAATAATGTTTGTTAAGGGAGTCTGAGACGATGGGTGCACAATCACACGCTGCAGATGCGGCTCACGCTAATCCAACAGGATTTGTAAGACGCTGGCTGTATTCGACAAACCATAAAGATATTGGAACGATGTATATCATCTTTTCAATTCTGGCCGCGCTTATTGGTGGCGGGTTTTCTATCTTCATGCGTATGGAGCTAATGGAACCCGGTGTTCAATATATGGCAGATGGTCATATGTGGAACGTCTTTACAACAGCCCATGGTCTTATCATGGTGTTCT
>WTJO01000221.1 GCA_011524805.1 Alphaproteobacteria bacterium | reverse complement strand
TTGTTACTAGTGGTTCCAAGGGTAACAACCTTAATATTTCACAAATGGTTTCATGCCTTGGTCAGCAAAATGTTGACGGTAAACGTATTCCTTATGGATACACAAACCGTACGCTCCCACACTTTCAACAATTTGATGATACACCTAAGGCACGTGGGTTTGTCGAGAACTCGTTTATCGGTGGTCTCACTCCCGACGAACTCTTCTTCCACGCCATGGGTGGTCGTGTTGGTCTCATCGATACAGCAGTAAAGACCAGTTCTACAGGTTATATTCAGCGTCGTCTAATCAAGGGTATGGAGGATATCCAAGTGATGTATGACAATACTGTAAGAAACAACAAGAGTAAGGTAATTCAATTCAATTACGGAGGTACAAACTTTGATACTACGCATATTGAGAAAGTAAGTTTCAACCTACTCGAGATGAACATTGATGAAATTTACAAGTATTTCAGCTATGACTTCGACGAGAACCATAAATATTTGAAACTTATTTACGAGAAGAATACACTGACTGAATTCAAACGTAAGGAAAATATCGAAAAACTCAAGCAAAAGTGTAAAGACATCATTCATAATATGATTATTGCCCGTAATGATTTGATTGAAAATGTATATGGTAATAATGTACAAAAGGAGGGAGTTTTCCTACCCATTCATTTCCTGAATGTCATTGAATCAATTCGTCAACAATTCCATATTACGGATCATAATATTTGCGACATCACACCACTCAGGGCGTATGAAGTTATTGATCATACATATGAAAAACTGGTGAAAATGTTCCGACCCTGTAAGATGTTCGAGGTATCTTACTATTACTACATGAATCCAGCGGTTCTATTGCACAAGCATAAGTACAATGCACATGCGTTGGAGTTCTTGTGTGAAAAGGTCATCCATCTTTATAAAAAGGGTGTAATTAATCCTGGAGAAATGGTTGGCATGGTAAGTGCTCAGAGTATTGGCGAACCAACTACACAGATGACGCTGAATACGTTTCACTATGCTGGTGTCGCAAGTAAATCAAATGTTACTCGTGGTGTGCCACGTATTGAAGAAATTCTCACTTTGACGAAGAAGTTGAAGAATCCATCCATGACCATATTCCTCAAGGAAGCAGATAATCACGACATGGACCGAGCCTATAAGGTAGCATCTAGAATTGAGCACACAAAGATCAAGGATATTATCGTGAAATCCGAGATCTACTTTGAACCTGAAGATAAAACTACCAAGATCACTTATGATGATGATCTCATGAACGAGTATAACGAATTCATGGATGTATTGAAAGAGTGTTATGATGATACCGAAGAAATGGATGAGGATGTTGATGATGATGATGTAGAGAACGAGAATGAAACTTCACAACAGACACAGAAGAAGAAGGGTGATAGCGACAAAGAGGATAAGAAGAACAACTGGATTATCAGAATGGAGTTGGATGAAACCGCGATGCTTGATGCAAACATTACGAATGAAGATATCCACTTCACAATTCGCACGCTCTATGGACACAATGTATCGTGCTTCTACAGTGATTATAACACAGACGATAAGATTGTATTCCGTATTAGGATTACTAATTCAAGTATGAAGAAGAACCTTGATGTATTCACAGAGGAAGATCACATTTACCTTGCGAAGACATTTCAAGATAAGATTCTCAATGAGATGGTGATTCGAGGAATCAAGAATATTGAGAAGGTAAATCTCCGTCAAATGAAGAACAACATGGTATACAATACCGAGACGGGAAATTATGATAAGAAAGATCTCTATGTACTTGATACTATCGGAACAAACCTCATGGAGGTTTTGGCACTTGAGTACATTGATACAAAGAAAACCTTCACGAATGATATTATGGAGATGTACAATGTGCTAGGCATTGAGGCAGCTCGTAAGTGCTTGTTCAATGAAATTCTAGAGGTGATGGAGTTCGATAACACGTATATTAATCATCACCACATTCATCTTCTATGTGATCGTATGACTTGCAATGAGACCATGGTAAGTATCTTCCGACACGGAATCAATAAGGATAACATCGGTCCTATTGCGAAGGCATCATTTGAGGAGACTAGTGAGATGTTCCTGCAAGCAGCCCGACATGGAGAGCTCGATGAGATGCGAGGTGTATCCGCAAATGTCATGTGTGGTCAAGAAGGATTCTATGGCACCTCAGCCTTCCAAACATATATTGACAACGACCTCATGTTTAGATATCAAAAGGATATGAAGCACGATCCTCCCGCAACAAAGAAACAAGAGAATATGGATGACATTGACGGACTCATGAACAAGCTTCTTG
>WTJO01000042.1 GCA_011524805.1 Alphaproteobacteria bacterium | reverse complement strand
CAGATTTTGAAGTGATCACAACAAAGGATGATGTAACAGCAGGGAAACCGGCAGGTGATATTTACAGATATGCTTTGGATAAATTCGGGCTGGAGGCCAGTGAAGTGATCGCTGTCGAAGACACTGAGGTTAATCAGTCAGCCGCACTGCAAGAGGGTATCTTATGCTATTTATTTGCCGGTGACTATGCGACAACCACGCATAATCTGAACGCGATTAATAGCCTGCATATCATCGCAAAACAGATTTAAGGGGTGAGCAGACTCTGTTCTAAATCTGGCTGAGAATATCGTGCCCCTGCATGTGTAAAAAATGTAACAGGTCGATGAAAATCCAGTTTTCAGCCAGCTTGTCGCCATCGCGCCTGTAAATATCAACAACACGCATGTCCGCATAATCATGAAAAGGCGGCATGCCGAGATAGCCACCTGTCGGCTTCAGGCTCAGATTGGGCCAGCCAAAAAACCCGCCATAATGCCCTTCTGCCATGCGGCAGATATGGCCGTTGAACCGGCGGCCTTCATTCTGCGTTCTGAACGGGCGCTGATGCTGGTCGATATAACGGTCAATTGTATAGGTGGCGCCAATTCCCGTTGGTCCCCACCACAGCATATCTTCATGCCAGCATTGACGGAGCTCTTCTTGCGGGCTGGTATAGTCCCCGTTATTGATATCTCCTATCATACGGTTAATCAGGGCCAGTGTTGCCTCGCCTTCTTTAGTGTCCTGGGCCTCAGTCAGCAGACCGTCATGTGTGCGCGGTCCAGGCTGGATAAGATGCATGCCTGTTTGCTGGGGAACAGGTGTAAGGCCGACCTGAGCCATCAGGTGGAGCAGATCGATGAATAAGGCTGTTTCGCGAATCTGCCCATTTTCAACTTTGTGAAATTCAGCATAACGGATCATGGCAATCTTGTTATGCGGCGGGATGCCCACAAAGGGTCGGTCAAACAAGCCCAGAAAATGTCCCATTGAGGCCACCCACACAGAGGTAAACCCGTCGATTTCATTTTGCCCCGCAAAGAAGATATCCTGCCGGCGCTGAAGCGCTGAAAATGCGCCTTTGAAGGGGCGATAAAACACCTCAATGACAGAATCAGCCCCACTTTGTTCATGGAAGGGATGCACGCCCCGCCAGATATAGTCATTGTCTGTGAATGTCGTAAAGCAAGCAGGCAGTTGCGCCAGCTCTGCGCTATCTGTTGAATTCTGCCAGTTCAGGACAATTGTTTTTGCGTGTTGAATATCGGTGCTCAATCTGATTTTCCTCTTATGCCCTGTGCTTCGAAAATTAGTCTTGTCAAAACCGCTCTTCTCCTCCTACCATTTTTGCATAGGTATGCAAAATGCGTTTTGCAGGGTGGAGACGTAAAAGAACATGGCATCAATTGAGCTGAAAAATGTCCATAAACAATGGGGACAGTTTATCGCTGTAGATGATTTCAACCTGACCATTTCTGATAATGAGTTTCTTGTCCTGCTTGGTCCGTCAGGTTGCGGTAAAACCACTACAATGCGGATGATAGCCGGATTGGAAGATGCCAGTTCCGGCGATATTTTTATTGATGGCAGACGGGTGAATGATTTGGAACCAAAGGACAGGGATGTTGCCATGGTGTTCCAGTCTTACGGTCTTTATCCGAATATGAATGTCTATGAGAATATCCGCTTTCCTCTGAAGGTCCGCAAGATCGATCAGGCCAGCCATGATGAGCGTGTCCGGCGGGCATCGGCTATGGTTGAACTGGATGAGTTTTTGCATCGCAAACCTGCAGAATTGTCTGGTGGTCAGCGCCAGCGTGTTGCCCTGGCCAGAGCGATTGTTCGTGAGCCGAATGTGTTTTTGATGGATGAGCCGCTTTCCAATCTGGACGCGAAATTGCGTGTCTCAACGCGGGCACAGATTAAACATCTGCAGCATGAGCTGAAGGTTACAACCATTTATGTCACCCATGATCAGATTGAAGCCATGACACTGGCTGACCGTGTGGTGGTGATGAATAAAGGCCTGATCCAGCAAATCGGCACGCCAACTGAAATCTATGACAAGCCTGCCAATTTGTTTGTGGCTGGATTTATCGGAAACCCGGCTATGAATTTGATCGAGGGCCGTATCGAAAAAGGCAGTTTTTCTGCTGAAAATATTTTGGTTAAAGGCCTCAAGGTGAAAGACGGGCCAGCCACATTGGGGTTCAGGGCAGAAGATGCTGAGATAACCGATAAACCGGCTAATGCGCAGATTAAAGCACCGACATATGCGATGGAACTGCTTGGTGATGCAACCATGGTCACAGTGAAAGCCGGACAGTCACTTGTTGCTGTAA
>WTJO01000090.1 GCA_011524805.1 Alphaproteobacteria bacterium | reverse complement strand
TAGTATTTAACACACTTTTCTGAACCCTAGCAGAGTTATTCTACAGAGGTTCAGAAAGTTTGTCAAGTGTTTAGTAGAATACACTGAACATGAAGTTTGTGCTATCAAAGTTATCATTACCAGCACCACCTACTATACCAGTGTCAATTCCTCTAACACGGAAACCTGATATTGCAAGTTGATCACATTCAAGTATATGATCACCACTATTGTTATGTGAACTTAAAACAACTGTATAATTGTCGTTCGCAGGTCTAAACTGAGATTGGAAACTAATGTTATATTTACCAGTACAAACATTACCATTATTACTTATTCTATTGGCCTTAAATGTAGGAGATCCTTTATAACTAGCATTATTACCAGCCACTCTACCAAAATGTCTGCAACCAAACATTCTAGTAGTACCACCACCAACTTCATGCCTTGAACTGTAGGAAACACCATGTATTCCTTTACCACAAACATTACCACTAACACCCAATCCTCCAAGAATAACTGCATTACCTCCTATGGATGCTGTACCATTAACATGAAGATTACCATTACTACAAATATGACTTTCTGCCACTAGTTTATTTGCTGCACTGATGGTTCCCTGAGATTGTATGCCTCCAGATGCACTAATCGCATCTGCATTGATTTTTGCTTGGAAATTGGATTCACCTTTTACGGTTAAACCAGCACATATGGTTACACCACCTGAAGTACAAATATCATTTGCATTTAACTTACCTTGCAAGTTAGTGGTTCCAACAACTGTAAGACCACCTTGCAAGTTACTAGCAGCAGTAATTCTTAATGATCCTTGACCACATAAGTTACCTCCAGCAGCAACTGCACCAACTGCTCGAACAAATCCACCGGCAGATACGTTATTAGTGGCCACCAGTTGCGAGTCAGAACTTACCTTACCAGTAACTTGTAGATTACCAGCACCAATTATATTACCCTGTAAATAAATTTGATCAGCAACGCAAACAGTACCTTGTAAATTAACCAGTCCAGCAATTTTAACAGAGGTAGTGCCTTGAATTAAAAATTCATTATCATTGTTAAGTCTTAATCTTGCACCATAATCTTGTGCAACACCAGCTACTTGACGACTAAAGTCAATATATGGTCCTCCAGATGCACTTGATCTTAGTTCAATATTTGGATTTGCCTGTTCACCTATTGTCAATGTACCAGACATACTAATAGCATTTGCCTGCATTTGAGTTTGAACATTCATTGATGTTTCAACTATAAGACCACCTTGGCATGATGTCATTCCAGCAACTTTTAATGCTCCTAAGGATGCAGTTCCAACAACCTGTAAATTATTACCAGCATTTAATGAACCACCGGCAATTACATTTTGTGTTGCACTAATTTGACCCTGAACTTGAAGTTGACCACTAGAACTGATTTGATTGGCATGGAGCTTTGCTTGTAAATCAGTTGAACCTTGAACTGTAAGGGTGCTAGTGACTTGTAGTGTTCCACCAATAAATGCATTACTATCACCACATAAGTTACCACCTGCTCTTATAGTACCAGCAGCAACTATTTGAGCAGCACCGCAGATTTGACCAGTAACTTTTGCTTGATCACCAACGAAAAGTTGCTGTCCAACAAGAGCATTTGCATCAACACTTAAAGTACCAGCAACAAGGAATCCAGTAGATTTAGTTGATGCTTTCAGTTGATTATTATGATATAAAGAAACTCCACTACCACGACTAAACACTATGTGAGAATGTCTTGTTTGATTATTAGAACTGAGACTTCCAAGAGTAGCACTAAATTGAGTGCCATTACTGGATACTAAGTAGAAATCAATAATCTTATTACCAGGTCCGATGAAGTCCAACTCACTCCTCAGTTGTAATGCCTGATTAACAATAGCATTAGATTGTAAGCATGTAGTTCCAGAAACTGTTAAAGTACCAGTGGAGGTGTTTCCAGTAACTCTGAGGTTTTGATTTACAAATGCTTGTGCTTGAGCACATAGAGATGAACCTGCTCTTACAATTTGACCAAATAATCCACTACCATCAGCTTGAACCTGTTGATCAACGATTACTTGACCAGAAGCACTGATAGTATTAGCACTGAGTTTTCCTTGGAACTCAGATTCACCAGTAACTGTAAGAGTAGCAACGGTGGCACTCCCAGCAACAGTTAAATTTCCACCAACAGAAGCATTACCCTTAAGTTGTGTATTTGAGGTAACTCTAAGATCTTGATTTACAAATGCTTGTGCTTGAGCACATAGAGATGAACCTGCTCTTACAATTTGACCAAATAATCCACTACCATCAGCTTGAACCTGTTGATCAACGATTACTTG
>WTJO01000139.1 GCA_011524805.1 Alphaproteobacteria bacterium | reverse complement strand
TGGTATCAGATGCATCACGTTCTATTCAGTTTGCGCGTGTCTGTATTCTGATGCTTGATGCCCGTCAGCCGCCGCATAAACAGGATATGGTCATTGCCCGCCAGATTACAGATGAGGGCAGGGCGCTGGTTATTGCCGCAAATATGTGGGATGATGTGGCTGATAAACAAAAAGCTCTTAGCCAGATTTATGACCGTCTAGAAACATCACTTGCCCAGGTAAGAGGCGTGCCTGTAGTGCCTATCTCAGGGATGTATGGACGCGGTTTTGATAAGCTGTTGAAAGCTGTTGAAGATATGCATGCTATCTGGAATATGCGTATTTCGACAGGCAGGCTGAACAGATGGCTTGAACCTATGCTGGAAGCGCACCCGCCGCCATTATCACAAGGTCGGCGTCTCAGGATACGCTATATGACACAGGTAAAAACACGCCCACCCACATTTGCGCTATTTGCCAGCAAGCCTGTTGATTTGCCTGAATCATATCTGCGCTATCTGATTGGCGGGCTTAGACAGGATTTCGGGCTTGAGGGGATTCCAATTAGGATGATTTTGCGGAAAGGCAAAAACCCCTATGCCAGCTCATAAATATGTCTATTTGCCCATAAATATGTCTATCTTATAGCAATCTGATATTGGGTTTATCCCAGACTATCCGCCAGCGTCTGTGACAGGCCGGCAAGCTGTTCTGTTATCTGCTTCAGACCATCCATGTCGGTTTGGCGGTGCTGTGTTTCCAGCATGGCTCTGTTAATCTCAATCTGCACAGCCTGAACATGGCAATCTTCAATGGCGCTATTCAGACCATAATGACGGGTGATATAGCCACCGGCATAGGGCGTGTTCCATGCCCAGCTTAGGCCTGACTGGCTCATATATTGTTCAATCTTGTTGACTGTCTGCTGTGAACAGGTCACGCCGTGAAGGTTGCCAAAAAGTATATCTGGCAGATGCCTGTTGCTGTGGTCATCTGGCATGGAATGAATATCACACAGAAGGATCTGGCTGTTATGGCTAGATGCGTGATGGATCATCCCTGCAAGGCTCTGATGATAGGGGGTATGGTGCAGTACCAATATATCTGTTACCAGCGCGCTTTCCAGCATCCCTTTATGCAGAGGGCGGCGCTGTGCATCCAGTCTGGGGATCACGCCATAACCAGCAGAAATATAAGATTTATACAGGCTGGCTTTGCCGCTATCGCCCGTATCCAGAATGTTGTGAAGTTTGCTATCCTGTGCAAAAGATGGCCTGTTCAAATCAACAACGGCACGCGATATGTTGGGAATAAGTGCCGGATAACCATGTTCTGAAAGCGTTTGCACAATCACGTCAGTGCCTTTTTCTTCAAGCGTGCTGGCAGCGGCAAGCTGGTCTGCGGCAAACATTTCTGTTGCATAATATCTGCCTGCATGAGGCGCAGAAAATAGAATAGCTGACGCAGATGACGGGTTTAGAAATTGTGCAGGTGGTATCTGTGCAAGCGGACATAGATAGCCAGTGCCCGCATGTGGTGCCAGTTCTGTATTATCTGCTGATAGAGTATCTGGAACTGTTCTCATATGCTGTATCATGGCGAAGCTGGTAGTCATCGTCAATTAATTCATCTATCAGGGAATTTGCTCTGTAAACTGGCTTGACTTCAGCTGGCAAGTTGCTTATTCACCCTGTTACTGGTAGCATGTCCATATATTGGAAATCATCCGGTTCTTTGGAATGACGGAGCGTTAGCTCAGCGGGAGAGCACCACGTTGACATCGTGGGGGTCACTGGTTCAATCCCAGTACGCTCCACCATCCCAATCCTACAAAATCAGCGCCTTTATGGCGCTTTTTTTATGGCCTGTGCAGTGAGCGCATCTATCTGGCTAATTGTGCCTATACAATAAATGTCAGACAGGCGATTAATGTAACGAACACCCATAATCCGTAATAAAAATTGCGAGCGCCAAACAGCTTTACCAGGCCAACCAACAGGCCTTTTCCTCTGATATAGACGCCATCATCACGCACAAGTTTTTCGATAGTTTGCACACCGAACTGTGTTTCCATCTTGTCCCAGTCTGTTCTGTTGGTAATCCATTTCCACGCTTTGAATGTGCTTAAGCCCAGCAGGAAATAAGATGACAGTGTCAGCACTTCTTTATCTTCCTGCCAGATCAGATAGGTAAAATAGAAATGCACCAGACAGATGGTGATAATCGAATAGGTGATATATTCAAATTTGAAGGCTCTTTTAAGTGCGCCTCTGATAAATATTTGAAGCCAGAATAGCCCTACTATGATGACAGCGCCAAATTCTAGCAGATAGAATCCGGTCAAAAGATTGTCCATTACACCGCCTCCGTTCATCAT
>WTJO01000131.1 GCA_011524805.1 Alphaproteobacteria bacterium | reverse complement strand
CAGAGCAGGTGCTGCCTCATCAATGCCCTTAAAGGAAGAGGTAGACAGATTATTAGGCTAATCAGCCAGAGGCGTGTTTGATATCTGATGCTCTTTGGGGGCGGTTTGTCTATTGTGGTTCAGGGCGGTATAGGCTAAGAGGTGTTTTCACTTGCCTTGCCAAGAGGAAATGTTGATGTCCTATCCGCAATTTGAATCGCCTGAATTTCTTGAGGCACATATTGGCTCTATTCTCGATTTTTATAAGCCACATGCCTTTGATAGGGCGGGCGGGTTTTTCCATCATTTTCTAGATGATGGTACTGTCTATGATACTGAAACACGCCATCTGGTCAGCTCAACCCGCTTTGTGTTTAATTATGTCAACGCCTTCTACCAGACAAAAGATCCGGTCTATAAGGGCTGGGCTGAGCATGGCTTTGCCTTTCTTGACCAGCATCGCCACGCTGTAGATGGGCAATATGTCTGGCAGTTAACATCTGGCAAGATAGACGATGGCCGGGCAATGGCCTATGGGCACGCTTTTGTGCTTCTGGCAGCTTCCTATGCATCACGCCTAGATATTTCTGGTGCACGCCAGAGGCTGTATGAGGTGTTTGATTTTATGGACAGATATTTCTGGGAAGCCGGTCAAAATGCCTATGCAGATGAGCGTGACATAAGCCTAGAAAACCTGTCTGCCTATCGCGGCCAGAATGCCAATATGCATAGTGTCGAAGCATTGATTGCTGCCTATGAGGCTACGCTTGATGACCAGTTTCTGGTACGTGCCCAAAAGATAGCCTATCAATTCTGTATCGTGCTGGCAGGCCAGTCTAATGGCCAGATTTGGGAGCATTATGACGAAAACTGGCAGGCTGACTGGCAGTATAATATTGATAAGCCAGATGATCTGTTCAAACCATGGGGCTTTCAGCCGGGTCACCAGATTGAATGGGCAAAATTGCTGCTTCAGCTCGACCGGCTTGCGCCTCAGGACTGGTATCTGCCAACTGCCATAGGGCTGTTTGATGTCGCTATGGAAAAGGGCTGGGATACAGAATATGGCGGGCTAGTCTATGGCTATGGTCCGGATGGCAAATTTGCAGATGCACATAAATATTTCTGGGTTCAGGCAGAGGCGATTGCAACCGCGTGGCGGCTATATCAGCGCACAGGTGATGCGCGCTATCAGCAGGATTATCTTAGGCTGTGGCAATTTTCATGGGATCATCTGATAGATCACGAACATGGCGGCTGGTATCGCATCACCTCACAGCAGGGTAAATGGATTGAGCCCTATAAGTCGCCTGCCGGCAAGGTAGATTATCATACGATGGGTGCCTGCTGGGATATATTATCTGTGATGGGTAAATATTCACCTGAGCTATCAGGGCAGTAACGGCGTACCTGTTGTCTGCCTGATCACAAGCTCTGCTGTAACATCCAGATAGACCTGTTGCTGGTCAGGATGATTGAGTCTGTTAATCATGACCCGTCCCAACTGCCTGCCAAGCTCGGTGGGCGATACCGCCATTGTGCTAAGGGGCGGGCTTGCAAGGGCTGCATCCGAGATATCGTCTATGCCAATCACAGAGATATCACGGCCAGCCAGCTTGTCCTGACGGGCAAGCGACAGGCAGGCACCAAGTGCCACACGGTCACCATTGCAGATGATGGCGGTTACATCAGGATGTGCCTCGCAAAATGCCTGCATCGCTTCTGAGGCCGCCAGTTTGGTATCTGCACAGTCCCAGATAAGCGGTGCCCCCAGACCATGTTCTGCCATGGCTTCGCGATAGCCACGCATCCGTTCTTTGCGCACATATGTCTGGCCGGCACCACCAAAATAGGCAATATTGCGATGCCCAAGCGAGATAATATGGGTGGTCGCATCAAAGGTGGCCTTGGCATTTCTGATGCCTACATGATCAAACGGGCTGTCTGTAAAGCTGTTTAGAAACGTGATTGTCGGTACATTATTTGTCCGAAGCAAATTGACAGTTTCAGCCAGCACCTGCGCGGTTGGCACCCAGATGATACCGCTTCTGTTGCCGGCGATGAATGCCTTCAGATTACGAACTTCCTTGGTATTGTCATTCTGGCTATCCAGCACCGATACAAGATAATCTTCTGTCTCCAGAAAATCGCTTAAACCGCTAATCACTTCAGCATTAAACGGGTTCGCAACCTCGTGAATTACAAGGCCAATTTCCCTATTTTCACCTGAGCGCATCGAGGCAGCGCGGCTGTCCCGCACATAATGCAACTCTTCTGCTGCTTTTAATACCGCTTTTCTGGTTTTCTCTGATATCCGGCCAGTATGCCGCAAGGCCTGACTAGCCGTTGCAACAGAAACGCCAGCATGCTTGGCAACAGAATGTAATGTAGG
>WTJO01000028.1:17409-33472 GCA_011524805.1 Alphaproteobacteria bacterium | reverse complement strand
GCGCAACAATATCAGGATTATTTTCCATATCATGTGACAGCACGGTACAGATAACCTGTGTTTCACATTTGAAGCTTTTCGGAAATAGCGGTCTTATTGGTCTGTCAATCAGGCGGCTAACCAGCGTTTCATTTTCAGATGGTCTGCCTTCGCGTTTGAAAAACCCGCCCGGAATTTTACCGGCAGCAAAGGTTTTTTCCTGATAATTTACGGTGAGCGGAAAGAAATCCTGACCCGGTTTTGCCGATTTTGCGGCAACGGCAGTACATAGGACTGTTGTTTCGCCCATGCTGGCCATCACGGCGCCATCTGCCTGACGGGCAACTTTGCCTGTCTCAAGCGTCAGTGTTTTACCACCCCAGTCAATTTCTTTGCGGAAAATATTGAACATGTTTATATCTCTATCTCTGTTTACTTTATCATCTTGCATCTATGCCCATATCTGCCAGACCGTCTGCCAGATATGCATCATATAAAACTGTTTTTCTTGAGTGTGGTGAATAGCATCTGTCCGCATGGCCGACACTGGCCGGTTCTGCGTCCGGTCTAACAGAAATACTGTTATTGCCTCAGATTCTAGCTATGTCCGGAAACGTTATTCACAAATAAGCAGGACCTTCTGTCTGATCTGCTTCTGGCCTGCCAGAAATCGGTATGCAGGCGCGTTATAATCTATCTCATTCTATTCTGTTTTTATATGACGTTTGTTCTATCGCATGCGAAAGGTATAATTGCAAGCAACAATCATCCTTACCCCGCCATAAAGCAAATGCCAGCAATCAGATTGCTGGCATAATAATGATATCTCTGCATGAAGCTATGACCGGCTAGCGGCGTAGCCCCAATTTTGCAATCAGGTCACGATAGGCCTGATCATCACGGCGCTTGATATAGTCTAGCAGATGACGGCGCTGGCCAACCATCTTCAGCAATCCGCGGCGTGATGCGAAATCTTTTTTATGTGTTTTCATATGATCTGTCAGATACAGAATCCTGTCTGTCAGAATAGCAACCTGAACTGCCGGTGACCCTGAATCTGTGTCAGAATCGCCATATTCCTTGATAAGTTCAGCTTTACGCTCTTTTGTAATCGACATCACCATCTCCTTTGATTATCAGCCTGCACCATATCAGCACAGGCAAAGGTTAGAGATTAAACACACGCTTTGGCGTAATATGATGACCATCATGGCTGACAAAGGCTATGGGGGTATCATCAAGATAGGCCACCATAATATCAGCTTCCGGCACATCATGCGGCCAGTCTACTAGCTGGCCATGCCTGAGGCGTTGTGCTTGACTGTCTGTAAGGGCTAGTGCCGGGATGTCGTCCAGCACAGTCTTTACATCCAGTAGCGCTGTTTGCGCCGCGGCATTATCTGCTAATTCTGTCAAAAAATCCAGAGAAATCGACTGCTGGTGTGAAAAACGGCCAACAGACATCCTTTCAAGCCGTGTGACATGTGCCGCACTGCCAAGCGCACGCCCCAGATCACGTGCCAATGCGCGAATATAGGCGCCCTTGCCGCAATGTACATGAAATGACGCTGTTTTGCTGTCACAGGATAGCAGGGAAAATGCATATATCATTATCTTGCGTGGCGCCAGTGACGGCATAGCGGGCTGTACCGGCCCGTCTTTATCGCGCCTATCTTTATCACGCCTATCTTTATCGCGCTGGCGAGCCATCGCATAGGCACGCTTTCCCTCTATCTTGACAGCCGAATAATCAGGTGGCACCTGCTCAATCTCGCCAACAAAACGGGGTAGAACAGCGTTTATATCATCTATATCAGGAATGTTGTCTGACGTTCTGGTGACATCGCCTTCTGCATCATCTGTCTGTGTTTCACTGCCCCATGCAAGGGTAAAATGATAGCTTTTTTCGGCACCCATTACATAGCTTATGGTTTTGGTGGCCTCACCAAGTGCAATTGGCAGCACCCCGCAGGCGAGTGGATCAAGCGTGCCGCCATGACCTGTTTTCACTCCGCCAAAAATTCGGCGCACCCGTGCAACTGCCTGAGCAGAAGAGATACCAACCTCTTTATTCAGGATGATCCAGCCATGCGCAGGGCTGGCTATTTTACGGGAAGTGCCAGAACTCACTCTGTCTCTCTCTGCCCCTCTTTCATTCATTTGTTGAAGGAACAGGCCTGTCTCTATGTCAATTTGGCAAACAGGCTTGCCATATGTTCAGCTGTGTCAAATCCGGTATCAGCAGAAAATTTCAAACGCGGCATCCGTCTTAAATGCACTTTAGCGGCAATATTATGCTGAAGATGCGGTGCCGCCCTGTTCAGGGCTGGCAGAACACGGTCAATATCTGCCCCGCCAAGGCTCATCACAAATACATGGGCATTTGCCAGGTCAGGGCTGACAGAAACTTCTGTTACCGTTATCGGCACCGAATCAAGTTCGGCGATATGTGTTTCTTGGCGCATCAGAAGCGCTGATAGCTGGTGCCTCAGCTCTTCGCCCACACGCAACTGTCTCTGGCTTGGGCCTGAATTTGGCTGTTTTGTTCTGCGTGCCATCGCATTATCCTGCCACTGTTATTTGCGTGTTCTGATGCTGTTAATCAAGAGTTCTGGCGACCTGCTTCAACTCAAAACATTCGATCATATCGCCTTCGGAAATATCGCTATAGCTTTCAAATGCCATGCCGCATTCTGTACCTTCTCTTACTTCTTTGACTTCATCTTTAAAGCGGCGAAGTGTTTTCAGCGAGCCTTCATGGATAACCACATTATCTCTTAACAAGCGCACCTTACAGCCGCGCTTGATAATTCCGTCAGTGACCATACAACCGGCAACCTTGCCAGATTTTGACACCGAAAAGACCTGTCTAATCTCTGCATAGCCAATAAATTCTTCCTGCGTATCCGGGCTTAGCAAGCCGCCCATAGCCGCCTTCACCTCGTCAATTAATTCATAGATGATGGAATGATAGCGGATTTCAACGCCATCGCGCTTTGCAAGATCGCGCGCCTGCGGGATCGCCCGTACATTAAAGCCTATCACCATCGCAGAAGAGGCTGAAGCAAGAGATATGTCTGATTCGGAAATCGCACCAACACCGGCAGTCAGAATCCGCACCTTGACCTGATCTGTGCCAAGTTTTTCCAGAGCAACCCGGATAGCTTCAAGCGAGCCATGCACATCTGTTTTGATCACGATTGGTAATTCTTCGGCTTCACCTGCGGCAATCGCTGACAACATCTGTTCAACCGAACCACGGGCAGCTATCTGTGCTTCTTTCTCGCGGATACGGCGAGCGCGATATTCGGCGATTTCGCGGGCGCGTGCTTCTGTATCAACCACATTGAAATTATCCCCCGCCATAGGCGTGCCATTCAGCCCAAGCACCTCGACAGGCTGGCCGGGGCCTGCCTGTTTCAGCTTCTGGCCTTTATCATCCAGCAATGCCCTGACGCGGCCATATTCTGCGCCTGTAACAAAAATATCGCCAATATTCAGTGTGCCCCGCTGAACCAGAATAGTAGCTACCGAACCGCGGCCTCTTTCTACCTTGGCTTCGATTACAACACCCTGTGCTTCTCTGTCAGGATTCGCCTTCAATTCAAGCAATTCGGCCTGCAACATCATTGCTTCTTCAAGCTGGGTCAGCCCCTGACCTGTATGGGCAGACACATCTACACATAATACATCACCACCAAAATCTTCAGTGATAATTTCATGCTGAAGTAGATCGCTTCGGACGCGTGACGGGTCCGAATCTGGCTTATCACACTTATTCACGGCCACAATAATCGGGCAGCCTGCGGCCTTGGCGTGATTAATCGCCTCAATTGTCTGCGCTTTGACAGAATCATCTGCTGCGACCACCAGCACCACCACATCTGTTGTTGTTGCCCCGCGAGAGCGCATTTCGGTGAACGCTTCATGCCCTGGCGTGTCAATAAAGGTGAAGGTATTGCCAGATTTGGTCTTGATCTGATATGCCCCGATATGCTGGGTAATACCACCTGATTCACCAGCTGCAACATCTGTTGCGCGGATCGCATCCAGCAGGCTGGTCTTGCCATGGTCAACATGCCCCATTACCGTGATAACGGGCGGACGTGACTGCAATTTATCTTCTGGATCAGCTGTATCCCCAAGCCCGTCTTCCACATCTGATTCTGATACACGCTGGACTTTATGGCCAAATTCAATCGTAACAAGCTCGGCTGTTTCGGCATCGATTGTCTGGGTAGCAGTTGCCATAATGCCAAGCTTCATCAGCTCTTTTACAACATCGGCAGACCGTTCTGCCATTCTGTTTGCCAGTTCCTGAACGGTAATGGCATCAGGTATCACCACATCTCTGACCTGCTTGACCTGAGGAGCCTGCTCCTGCATGCGGTTTTTCTCACGCTGGCGGCGGACAGAGGCAAGTGAACGCTGACGGCCATCTGGCTCGGATAGTGCCTGAGATACTGTCATCTTCCCTGTTCTGCGACGTTCACCATCACGCCGAGCGCCAGCGATTCTGCGTGGCACATCAACTTCAACAGCCTTGCGGCGACCGCCTCGCGGATTGCCATCTTCACGCACAGGCAGAGGCGCTGTTTCATTAATATCTTTTTGCTTTGCCTTGAAAGCAGCCTGACGGGTGGCATTTTCTGCCGCCAGCTTCTCAGCCTCTGTCTGGCGTTTTGCCTGCGCCTGTTCTTCTATTTCCTGTAATTCTGCCAACTCGGCACGGCGCCGCTTTTCATGTTCGCTCATTACCTCTTCGGCTTCAGGGGCAGAGGTCTGGTCTGACTGGGCTGCTTCATCCAGAGGCGCGTCATCTGCCGGCACTGCCTCTGGTGAGGCTTCTGACAGACCTTTTTGCAATACCTTGATGCGGTTGGCACGCTCTTCGGCGGTCAGCTTGTCATCTGTCACCGCTGGTGCAACTGCGCTAGATGCCTGTGCCGGCACCTGTGTTTCCTGCGCCTCGGCTGACTGTGCCTGAGCTGCTTTGAGCGATGTGCGCTTGCGCCGCACTTCAACCTGAACGGTCTTTCCACGAGCCGCACCAACAGCATTTCCACGCAATGCTGACTGATCCAGATTGCCGCCGAGTGTAAGCTTGCCAGCACCTGACAGGCTTAACTTCTTTGGCTTTTGATTTTCTTCACTCATGTTCGACCTTTCTTTTGTGTGACAAGCATGTCCAATGTTCATACTGCACGCAATCTTGTGGGCATTATAACCTGTTTATCCCTATGATTAAAACTTAAATCCTATCACCATGGGCGATTCGTATATTTTAATCTGCATGGCACCCCTCATCTGGGCCTGTTTTATCTGGCTGTGCTGTGCCAAAGGCGCGCCAATATGCAATATCTGCCACTAGCCTGTCTGTCATTACATCTTCGGGTGCTGCCGCATCCAGAATCACACCTGCATAGGCAAGAGACGCTCTGGATGCCACTCTGCCCAGCATCTGCGCAGGCAGGCCATATTCAATCCAGTCTGGCTGAAGCCGGGAGATAAGGCTGGCTGTTTCACGCTGGCTGGCATCATCTGCGACCAGCAGACCAGCGGGGTGCGGATTTTGTTCAATCGCCATCCGGCCCAGTACCAGCCTGCCTGCCCGCCGCAACATGGACAGGCTAGCAGCTAATTGCCGCGACACCTGAAAGGCCAGATTTTCAAACAGAAATTCTGCATTCACCTGGGTTCTGCCAGCATCTTTGCCCAGATGACGGGCCAGCTTGCCGCCAGTAACTGCCTTTCTGACAATCTCGATATCAGCTGTGACCCACGCGCCACGTCCGGGCAATTTGCCCGCAATATCTGCTATCACACCGCCCTCAGGAGTGCGGACAAACCGTATCAGCCCTGTTTTTTCACATGGCTGTGAGGTGACGATACATCGTCTGGTTGCCGGCTTGTGCAAAGTTGCTGCTGTCATGAAAACGCCCACTTCCGATTATGCTCGCGAACGCCACCTTCAGGCGTCCTGCTCGGCGGGGGCGTCTTCACTGTCTGCCGATTCTTCATCAGCAAACCAGTGCGCGCGTGCAGCCATGATGATATCACCTGCACCAGCCTCATCTTCAATGCCAAATTCACCCAGAAATTCAACCAGCTCACCGCTGTCAAGCTCGGCCAGATCATCCAGACATAAAATACCATTCTGTGCCAGTTTCAGTATCATCGCAACTGACAGATGTTCAAACGATACCAGATCGTCATTCACCTTCAGACTGTTAAGCTCGCCCATAATTCTGTCTGTTTCTTCCTGAACAAACTGAGCAGCACGATTTTGCAGCTCTGCTGCAATATCTTCGTCAAAGCCCTGAATCATGGCCAGCTCTTCAATTGGCGTATCTGCAATATCTTCAACTGTTACAAAGCCTTCTGCTACCAGCAGATGGGCAATCACATCATCAATATTCAGTGCATCAATAAAGCGTGTTGATCTGGTTTTGAACTCTTCTGTGCGGCGTTCTGATTCTTCTGCTTCTGTCAGAATATCAATATACCAGCCTGTCAGTTGCGAGGCCAGACGCACATTCTGCCCGCGTCTGCCAATTGCCAGACTAAGCTGATCATCAGGTACCACCACCTCGACACGACCGGCCACTTCATCCATCACAACCTTTGCTACCTCAGCAGGCGCAAGCGCATTAACAATAAAGCTGACAGGATCTTCAGAGAACGGAATAATTTCAATTTTTTCACCCTGCAATTCGGTCACAACCGCCTGTACACGGCTACCACGCAAACCCACACACGCCCCAACAGGGTCAATGCTGTTATCACGAGATAGAACAGAAATTTTCGCACGGCTTCCCGGCTCTCTTGCAACGGCCTTAATTTCGATAATGCCGTCATAAATCTCAGGCACTTCCTGAGTGAACAGCATTGCCATAAATTCGTTAGCGGCGCGTGACAGGAAAATTTGTGGGCCGCGCGGCTCTTCACGCACATCAACAATATAGGCTCGTATTTTGTCGCCAAGATTTAGATTTTCTTTCGGAATCATCTCTTCACGTCTGATCACCGCCTCTGCCCGTCCCAGATCAACAGTCACAGAATAGCTTTCTGCGCGTTTCACTGTGCCAAGCACAATCTCGCCGACCCTGTCCTTATATTCGATAAACTGACGCGCACGTTCGGCATCTCTGACCTTTTGCGAAATAACCTGTTTTGCTGTCTGTGCGGCGATACGGCCAAAGGTGATTGGCGGCAGTGGCTGTTTCAGAAATTCACCAAGCGCCAGACCATGCTTAACGCCTTCTGCAACGTTCATCTGGGTAGCTTCATCTTCTACTTCTTCGACAACTTCTGTCCAGCGCTCAAGTGTTATATCACCTGATTTCCGATCAATCATCGCCCGAATATCCCTGTCATTGCCATATTTTGAGCGGCCAGCTTTCTGAATGGCCTCTTCCATAGCGACAATGACTTCTTCTCTGTCAATCGACTTTTCGCGGGCTACAACATCTGCGATCTGGATAAGCTCCAGACCCGGAATTGAGGATGTGTCCATGATTTCTGCCTTCCTTAGTTTGACATCATGATGAGGTGCGTTCAGATGATGTATCATCTGATATATGCTTTGGTTTATGGGTGCGCGGCGGCTGTTTTAATGTCGAGAAAAATTCTGTCGGATCAATTTTCGCAGATTCAATTTCATCTATCGAAGCTGTCAGTCTGCCAGTGGCAGTTTCAACAATCACCTGATTCTGTTCAATGCCTGTAAGTCTGCCCCTGAAGCGTTTCTGGCCGTCATGAGGCTGTTTCAAAGTAAGTTTTATCAACTCGCCCGCAAACCGCTCAAAATGGGCTGCACTAATTAATGGCCTGTCTATGCCGGGTGAGCTTACTTCCAGCACATAGGCATCATTTATCGGGTCTTCTACATCAAGCACCGCGGCCAGATGACGTGAAATATCAGCACAATCTTCAACCGTCATCTCTCTATCTTCAACAGGCTCTGCCATTATCTGAAGCTGGGCGCGGGACGAGCCGCCACCTGAAAAGCGCACACGCACAAGCTCAAAGCCCAAATCGGCAAGTGCAGGGATGATCAGCTTTTCAATATGTGGTGCGCTCATGTCACTCTTTATCTGGCTATCGCAACATGGCAGCTGCCACTATGCGGTGATTATATTTCCTCACTATCCGGATAACAAAAAAGGCGGGCTTTTGGCCCACCATCCAGAAATTCAGAAAGGTTTATGTTTTGCTTATAGCGAAACTAGGCAGATTTATCAAGTCCGCTCGCAAATCGGGGGCGATTTATCGTTTTGTTATCGTCTGGCAAAGTCAAACCAGACAGATGCGCGCCCCTCTCTGACCCCTTTGGCCATATAGCGTGTTTCAGGCCAGCCATCTGGTCTTTGCCGCCAGTCCGAGGCGCATGAGGCCGTCCAGAAAAACTGCCCATGCTTCAGGCTTTCTGCCAGAAGCCAGCTTTGTGCCACCGGATGATCACTTGCCATCCGCAGAAATCCTGAAGGTTTTATAGTCTGTGACAGAATATCCAGCATCGCCTGATTGACAATGCGCCGGCCAGAATGCCGGGCTTTCGGCCATGGATCCGGAAACAGGATATAACAGCCATCCAGCGCAGCTGGTGCCAGCCTGCCAAGCATAATACGCACATCATCCGGCCAGATAAGAATATTTTCTAGCCTGTTATCTTCTATCTGTCTGGCAAGGCTGACAACACCGTTAATAAACGGCTCAGCCCCGATAAATAATGTATCTGGATGGGCAGATGCCTGTTGTGCCAGATGCTCGCCACCGCCAAAGCCTATTTCAAGCACCAGCCTGTCATATATTTTGCCCCGGCTGGCTGACAGGCTGTCCAGACTAAGCGTCTGTTCAGATGGTGCTATGCTGAATTGAGGCAGAATATGGTCTAGAAGACGCTGCATATTTGCCGATAATGGCCTGCCTTTGCGCCTGCCAAAAAATCGCGGATGGGAAGTCTGTTCAGACTCTGACATCATCAACTTACCAGAATGCTTCGCGTTGTTTTATACCAGTTCGGCTATCTTGTCTGCTAGATCTGTTGCTTCCCAGCTAAAGGTGCCCGCACCTGCTTCACCTGCCTGCCTGCCAAAATGACCATAGGCAGCACTTGGCGCATAAATTGGGCTGTTCAGGCCAAGATGGGTGCGGATACCGCGGGGTTTCAGATCAAATAGCCTTGCTTCGATAAGCCTATCCTGTAACAGCTTGTCAGCTATCTTACCTGTATTGGCAGTATTCACATATACAGATACAGGTGCCGCCACCCCGATAGCATAGGCAAGCTGGATGGTGCATTTATCTGCGACACCGCTGGCAACAATATTCTTGGCAAGATAACGTGCTGCATAGGCAGCAGATCTATCTACCTTTGTCGGATCTTTGCCAGAAAAGGCACCGCCGCCATGAGGCGCAGCACCGCCATAGGTATCTACGATAATCTTGCGTCCGGTCAGGCCGGCATCACCATCTGGCCCGCCAATTTCAAATTTGCCTGTAGGGTTGATCAGAAAATCATCTGCCGCAGGCATCCAGCCATCAGGCAGTAATTCGGCAATCACAGGGGTTACCAGTTTGCGAATATCGTCAACCGATGCGCCAACAGCATGCTGGGTAGATAGTACCAGCTTGTCAATGCCAAGCATTGTGCCATCATCATCATAGCGCATGGTTACCTGACTTTTTGCATCAGGGCCAAGAATATCATCACGGCCTTCCTCTTTTCTGAGCACCGCAAGACGTTTTAGAATCTGGTGGGCATAATGGATAGGGGCAGGCATTAATTCATCTGTTTCACGACAGGCATAGCCAAACATCAGCCCCTGGTCACCTGCGCCTTCTTCTTTATCATCTGTCTCGTCAACGCCTTGCGCAATATGGGCAGACTGTTCATGCAGATAGTTCTGAAATTCAAAATGTGCATGGTGGAATTTTTCCTGCTCATAGCCAATATCCTTGATGGCTGCACGCACCCTATCTTCAATTTTGCCCATAATGGATGGCAGAATATCCTCTTTTGCCCTGACCTCACCTGCCAGCACAATACGGTTGGTTGTTGCCAGTGTTTCACAGGCAACGCGCGCGTCTTTCTGATGTTCCAGAAACAGATCCAGAACAGCATCTGACACACGGTCACACACCTTATCAGGATGACCTTCTGAAACAGATTCTGATGTGAATAGATATGCCATAAAAATACCTTTGAAGGTTCGAGGACTATGAACTGTTATTCTTATCCTTTGTTTGACGCCAAAATTCAAGAGCAAATAGCGGTAGCAAATAGATGCTCAGCACACAGGCCAGCATAGTCAGGGTGAATATCTGGCGTGACAGCGGGTGCAAAAACGGCCTCTGTGCTGTCTGTGCCAGATTATCAGAAAGCCGGATATCCAGATATCCGGACTGCGCCAGCGCTATCCTGCCAAGCTCGGCACCGTAGCTGTCAAACACGGCAGATATGCCTGTATTGGCAACCCGTATGAGCGGCTTTGCATCTTCAATTGCCCTGAAGCGGGTCTGTGCCAGATGCTGGTACGGGCCTGAGGTATGTCCGAACCAGCCATCATTTGTCAGATTAACAATAATATCACCTGTCCGGACATCGCCAAATTCTGCATTGCCAGCTTTGGTCCTATCCAGAAATCCCGGGAAAATCACTTCATAGCAAATCAGCATTGCAATCTTCAGCCCTGCAAGCGGGCTGTCTTCTGGCAAATGCAGATAGGATTGATGCGCCGCACCAGACGAAAAATCAATAGGCCCTGCAATCACATCAATATAGGGAATAAAGCGGAACGGCACATATTCACCAAACGGCACCAGATGAATTTTGTCATAGCGCGCCACAGGCTGCCCCTGATGTGAAAATAAAAAGGCCGAATTATACAACCTTGTCCGCTCTTCAAGACGCAACATACCGGCAAGCAGATAGCCATCAAAAGGCGTAATGTCCTGAATAAAGCTGGATGTTTTTTCCGCATCAGCTGGCCACAGGGTGGTAATCGCTGTCTCAGGCAGTATTAACAAAGGCGGCAACGGCATATGCTGGTGGGCAATTTCAACCATCTTTGCCAGATGCTGGTTCCGCTGTTCACGCTTCCATTTTTCTTTCTGGTCGATATTCGGCTGGATGATGCGTATATCAGCTGGCGTGCCAGCAGGCGCAACAGACAGCATCGCTGCCTCTCTGTCTGCCAGGCGGTGCCCGCCCAGCACAATCAGAATAATCGCCGGTAATAACAACCATACCGCTGTCGCAATCTGTCTTTGCCATATCAGCGCAATGCCGGCAATGCTCGCCATCGCCACCAGATTAAGCGCATGCTGTCCGACAAAATATACAGCCTGAGCAGATATATCTGTGGCAAGAAACAGATGCGCCATCACATTCCATGGAAATCCGGTAAGCACAATGCTTCTGGTGATATCTGCGCTGCCGATAGCCAGCGCAATCAGGACAAGGCGCAGAACCGGCGATGATGTGCATCTATATGCCGCCGCCACAAACACAGCCCAGAACAGCGCCAGCGCAGCTGGCAGTCCAAGTAATACCACCGGCAATAACAGCAATGCCATCCCGCCTTCAACCAGCAGCGACTCGCCAATCCAGTATAGTGAGGCTGAGAGCCACCCCCAGCTGGTCATAAAGGAAAATCTGGCGGCCATGCGTGCCGAAGCGGCAGAGGCCATCATCAATAGTGGCGGCACCAATGCCAGTGCCGCAGGCCAGAAATCAAGTGGCGATAATGCCAATGTGGCTATCGCGCCTAGCCAGAAACAGCGAAAGGATGCATGCCTAACGAAGTGAAAGAGGCGCATTATTATCTTCAGAGCTGTCAGGATTTTGCGCTGGTGCCAGACTGTCCTTTGCCAGATTTGCCCCCCTCACCCGCAATAATGTCAGCCGTCGCGGATCAGATTCCAGCACCTCGAAAATAATACCTGATTCATGACGGATTACCTCGCCCCGCAATGGCACCTGTCCGGCAAGAGTGACAACCAGACCGCCCAGCGTGTCAATTTCATCCCGCTCTTCACCTTCCAGCATCTGCTGCCCAATAAGCGCTTCAAATGCTTCTAGCTCAAAGCGTGCATCGGCGATAGCTGTGCCATCTGGTGCAATTTCAAATCTGGGTTTTTCGACCTGATCATGTTCATCCTGAATTTCACCAACAATTTCTTCAACCAGATCTTCAATGGTGATCAGACCGTCAATGCCGCCAAATTCGTCTACAACAAGTGCAAGATGTAACCGCCTCAGCCGCATTTCCTGCAACAAATCAAGCAATCTTATGGTCGGGGCAACAAACAGCACAGGCCGGATAAGCCGCTTCAGGTCAGCTTTGCTGTTTTCCAGATTATGCCGCATCATATCCTTGATATGCAGCATGCCAATAGTCTCGTCCATTTTCTCTTCAAATGCAGGATAACGGGAATGAGAGGCATTGCTCATCTGCTGAAGCACATCATGAAACCCGTCATTCATATCGACAGCCACAATATCTGCACGTGGCACCATCACATCCTGAGCAGTGATATCCCGAAGCCCAAGCATATTTTTCAATAACAGGCTTTCCTGATTATCAAATTCGGTATCAGGATGAGAAATGGATGTCTCAATCAGGCCGGTAAGTTCTTCTCTGACAGATACTGGCTTGCTGCCAAATGGCCAGATCAATTTTACTCTTTCCAGTATGCTCATGATGTTAACCCGTCTGTAGCAGAACGTGCATAGGGGTCAGCGATATCAAAAGCTGCCAGCAATTCTGTCTCCAGACTTTCCATCTGGTGTGCATCTTCATCATCAATATGGTCATAGCCAAGCAAATGCAAAATACCATGGACAACAAGGTGGGCAATATGATGCTCGACAGGAATGTCCATCTGCCCTGCCTCATGCATAACCGTATCAAAACTGATCACCAGATCGCCTATTTCCGGCTCTGTGCCGGACGGAAATGATAGAATATTTGTGGGGGCTGGTTTCTGCCTGAACTGGCTGTTATGTCTTGCCATCTCGGCATCATCTGTCCAGCAGACAGAAATGTTCAGCACCTGCCTATCCAGCCTGTCTGACAGCGCATCGACCAGCTCCGAGCAAAGCCGGACAAGTTCGGATGAAAATATATTCATCCATCTTTCATCATGGATCACATGTTCCAGCTGATGTCCGCTATCGGTCTGCCAGCGTTGATAGCTATCATCTTTTGTCATCATAAAGGGGTCAGCCGCCGGCTCAGGCTCGGCATCAAGCCCGTCTGCCGTTCTAGACTTTGCCGTCACATCTGATAGATCTGACTGGCTGCGCTGTGATGCTGCGCTAATGTGGTTCATATTCCTATCATGCCTATGGTCAAATGACAGTGCAGTTCTGATAGCTGGTATCAGAATTATCCATGTTCCTACTGTGCCCTTATTTTTGACATCTGTCTAGAATATCAGGTCTGACTTTTTTCATAGGCTTTGAGAATGCGCGCAACCACCGGATGACGCACAACATCTTCACCTGAAAATCTGATAATATCTATGCCTCTGACTTTTCCCAGCCTGCTCACAGCATCTGACAATCCTGATGCCTGACCAGAGGGCAAATCTATCTGGCTTAAATCGCCTGTTATTACCATCCGTGAGCCTTGACCTAGACGGGTAAGCACCATCTTCATCTGTACAGGCGTGGTGTTCTGTGCCTCGTCAATAATCACAAACGCATCTGAGAGTGTCCGGCCACGCATAAAGGCAAGCGGGGCAATTTCGATCTCGTTACTGGCAATCATTCTGTCGACTTTATCTGCCGGCATCATATCATATAACGCGTCATATAATGGTCGCAGATAGGGGTCTACCTTTTCTTTCATATCGCCTGGCAAAAAGCCAAGCCGCTCGCCTGCCTCAACAGCCGGACGTGACAGGATAATCCGCTCCACCTGACGTTTTTTTAGACAGTCTACTGCCCATGCCACCGCCATATAGGTTTTGCCTGTACCGGCAGGCCCAAGACCAAACACCACCTCATTATCTCTCATCATCTCGAAATATCGAGCCTGTGAGGGGGTGCGTGCAAATATCTTCTTTTTCCATGTGGTAGCGAAAATATCTTTATTGACCTGTTGATCAGGATCAATCTGGCCATGTTCTGCCTGTGTGATCACATCATCAACCAGATGGCTGTTAATATCCTGAGGGTCTTCCTGCTGGCTTAGTTGATGATATAGTTTCTGAACTGCCTGTGCCGCACGTTCTATATTTTCTGCTACCCCGCTAATATGTAGCTGGTTGCCAAAACTGTCCAGACTGACATCAAGCACCTGTTCAATGCGGGCAAGATGCTGGTTATGCTGGCCACACATTAATACCAGAAGATTATTATCTTCAAATTCCAACGTTACCGTGTTTGCTTTGGTGGGTGCCAAATTATCCTCTTTTATATGCTCAGACAAATTCGCCGCTTAACGAATTTTGTCGCGTATCGGTGATGATAACCTGTTTCATCTTTCCGATTTCATCTATCGGCGCATCCACATAGACAGACTGCATGAACGGGCTTCTGCCTGACAGCTGGCCATCTCTGCCTGCCTGTTTTTCCATCAACACAACCATCTTGGTGTCTGCACAATTGCGATTAAAGGCAAGCTGTTGTGCATCCAGCAATTGCTGTAGGGCAGACAGCCGTTCTGACTTAACCTGCTCGTCAATCTGCGCATCATCAGATGAGGCTGGGGTGCCCGGCCGTGCCGAATATTTGAAAGAATAGGCAGAAGCATATTTTACCGTGTCTACCAGCTTGATGGTATCTGCAAAATCCCTGTCTGTTTCTCCCGGAAAGCCCACAATAAAATCACCTGAGAGGGCAATATGAGGCACCAGTTCACGCAGCCTGTCGATAATCTTCAGATAATCATCTGCTGTGTGACGTCTGTTCATGGCGGCCAGAATCCTGTCTGAGCCAGCCTGTACAGGCAAATGCAGATAAGGCATCAATGCCGGCACATCTCTATGTGCTGTCATCAAATCATCATCCATATCTAGCGGATGCGAGGTGGTGTATCTCAGCCGTTCAATCCCCTCAATATCAGCCATTTCTCTTATCAGTCTGCCCAGCCCCCAGCTTTTGCCATCCTCTGCCTCGCCGTGCCATGCATTTACATTCTGGCCTAGCAGCGTGATCTCCTTGCTGCCTGAAGCGGCCAGCCGTTTTGCCTCTGCTATAATCTGTTGCGCAGGACGTGAAAATTCAGCGCCTCTGGTATAGGGCACAACACAGAAAGAACAGAATTTGTCACATCCTTCCTGAACAGACAGAAAAGCGGCAGGGCCTCTGGGCGCCTGTTCTTCAGGCAGAAAATCAAATTTAACTTCTGCCGGAAATTCTGTATCTACCAGCCGCGTGCGTGCTTCAGGGTCAATTTTGGCCACAAGTTCTGGCAGACGATGATAGGTTTGCGGGCCTACCACCATATCCACCCATGGCGCCCGTCTGGTAATTTCGGCACCTTCTGCCTGAGCCACACAGCCAGCCACAGCGATAAGCATATCTCTGTTCTGTTCTTCGGATGCCCGTTTTTTCAACCCCCTCAGGCGCCCCAGATCACTATATACTTTTTCAGCTGCCTTCTCGCGGATATGACAGGTATTCAGGATCACCATATCTGCATCTTCAACAGCATCGGTAGGCATATATCCGCTTGGCATCAATGCATCAGCCATACGTTCTGAATCATAAACATTCATCTGGCATCCGAATGTTTTGATGAATAATTTTTTCATCCTGCCTGTAATCCCTGTTCTGCTCTATAGGATGGCCAGAGCCAAATCCGCCGTATTCTGCACCGTTTAACCCTGAACACCCCGCCATGGTCAAGCAAAAATGCCCAAACGCCAGATATTCCTATATAGGGCAGATAGCTTTCTAACGCTAGCACCCTAGCCTGCACGCCATTAATAGCGCGTCAACTGCCCCGTCTCTGGTCTGATAATAGCCAGTGCGCCGGTGCATTACCTGAAATCCGGCTTTTTCATATAGCGCACAGGCAGCAAGATTGGTCTGTCTGACCTCAAGTGTTATCTGGGTGATATTTCGGCT
>WTJO01000028.1:0-17309 GCA_011524805.1 Alphaproteobacteria bacterium | reverse complement strand
GCTTCTGCTTGAAGATAAATATCGCCATAAAGCCTGATAATTGCCGCTTCATAGGCTGCAATATCCTGACCATATATAAATTTGTCCTGCATCACATATCACTTTTGCGTTACAAAGGCAGGGTGAACATATAGCGGGGTTAACGGCAGGCGATATTCGGGATGACTATCAAGATAGCCAGCGTCTGATATCAGCATGGCGGCAAGCAATCTGGCTGTTGTGTGAAGATGGCAGCATGGATATGTCTGTGATACAGCTTGCGGCAACAGGCCAGCATCACCGGCAAGCATAACTGACAGGCCATCTGTCTGCCAGTTTGCCAGCCAGTCAGCAACATCATCAGACCGGATATCTTCGATTTGAGATAATGCGGTAAGATCAGAATCAAATACCTGTATGAACAGGCTGTTTCTGCGGCTATCACAAAAGCTGATAATTCTGTCAGCGTGACTGTCATCACCCTCAAGACAACTCGCGGCAAGTGCCACAAGCGCACTGATACCCGCCGCCTGAGCATTGGTGGCTAACTGATAACCATGGGCAGTGGCCAGACAGACACGTAAACCTGTGAATGACCCTGGACCGCATCCGGCAATAATCATGTCAATCTGGTCTGCCGAACAGCCACTATCTGATATCACCTGTTCAATCAGGCCGATTAATGTCTCGCTATGGCCGTGACGCGCAGGGCTTATGGCTTCTGATATGGATATATTGTCTTTCACAATACAGGCAGAGGCGCTATCTGCACTTGCTTCGATACATAGACAGACCGAAGAAGCAAAATTGTGAGATTCAGCAGGAAAATTCATATGCTGTTACTAGCACAGATTTGGCTGATGGTAAAAAACAGAATGTGTATTGCCTGTCAATATCCGGCCTGCCAGACAAATGACAGGGCCGGGTCTGGCTATCTCGCCCGTGTCTATTTAGTGCTTTATTTTAGGCTTTACTTTACCCCTGAATTTTGCTTTTTCGGTATTGTGTATCTGTGGTTTATCACTGGTATGTGATGGTATATATGAAAGACAGGTCTAATTCAGGTGAAAGAAAATGCGGTTATCACTTCGTTCAATCATATTTGCGGCCATAGCGATAATAGGCACAATGGGGACAGGCGCGGTTCCACAGGCATATGCTCAGGAAAATATGCGCGACAGTGCCACCGTGCTCATGTATCACCGGTTTGGCGAATCACGCTATCCATCTACAAATATCTCGCTTGAACAGTTTGATGCCCATATCGCGCATCTATCTTCGGGGGCATATAATGTTATGCCTCTGGCCGAGATTATCGAGACTTTGCGGTCAGGCAACTTGCTGCCTGACAGGACTGTAGCAATCACTATTGATGATGCCTATAAATCTGTTCTGGAACATGCATGGCCGCGTCTGAAAGCAGCGAATTTTCCGTTCACCCTGTTTGTTGCAACCTCGCCTATAGACAGAAATCTGCCATCTTATATGAGCTGGGATGATTTACGTATGCTTCAGCAGGGAGGTGTGGCTATTGGCTCGCAAACCCATACCCATCCGCATCTGCATCGTAAGACACCCGAACAGGTGATAGAAGAACTGCAAACCTCCAATCAGAGATTTATCGAAGAGCTGGGATTCCGGCCTGAATTATTTGCTTATCCTTATGGTGAATATTCAAGCTTTGTTGTTGATATTGTAAAAGATTCGGGTTTCACCACTGCCTTTGGCCAAAATTCGGGCATCATGCATGCAGATAGCGATTTCTTCGAATTGCCACGATTCGCCTTTAATGAAGATTATGGCACGGTTGACAGGCTGAAGCTGGCTGTTGACGGTCTGCCGCTAAAAGTATCTGATATTACGCCAGATGATATGGTGATTACCGAAAATCCGCCAATTTACGGATTTACCCTGCATCCGGATATGGAACCGACAAGCCAGCTAAGATGTTTTGCGTCATCTTATGGCAAGCTAGATGTCACAATTTTGGGACGACGGGTAGAAATAAGAGTGCCTGACAAATTGCCATCGCCGCGTTCGCGAATCAACTGCACCATGCCGGCAACCGAAAATAGATGGCGCTGGTTCGGCAGGCAGTTTTTAACGAAATAGACAGCCTCCTCCGAAATATAGCTATGTGCCATAAAGCTATGTATCAGGATGATTCAAGCTGTGCTGCAGATAGTGCGTCAAACTTGTTTGTATTCATTACCGATTTCAACGTCTGCACATATTCGCCTTTTATTTCCGCATAGGCTTTGAGATGGTGAAGTAGCTGTTTTGCTTTCAGCGGTTCGCCAGAAACTGATAATTCAAGACGTTCCTGCCTGAAGCCTTCATAGGCGCGGTGCGTATTAAGATTGCGCATATAGCTTCTTACAGACGAGCTAAGGTCAGGAAAGCGCCTGACAATAGCATTTGATGCTTTGGCCTTCAGACCAAATCTCTTGTCAAACACCCACTGGCCGAACAGGGCATTGCCTTCAAGGGCAAAGCGTGATGACCCCCAGCCTGATTCAACTGCCGCCTGAGAAAGTGCAAGGCCGACAGGTACTGGCTGAACACGCATTACCAGCTTCTGATATACCGTATCAATGCTCAGCTCTTCGACATTTTTTAATTTATAGATATGGGCATATTCATCCAGAATATCGCGATTCGCGCTTTCATATGCCTGTCTTATTTCTTCATTCTGGCGTCTGATACGCTCATTTTCATATAGGATAAGCGGCAACACAATCTGGGTGAATTTTTCTTTTTTGGTATTTGGTGTCAGTGCAGAAAAATCTGGCAGTCTGGCCATAAAAAAGCGTGGCACTGAGGCTGAATCGCTATTATAGGGAAGCGAATAGCTAAGTTCGGGCAATTCAGGGCGCAGAATCGCTGGCGGGGTGACGATGGTAGATGTTCCACTCTCCTGTTCTTTGAACAGCCCTGCGAGCAAATCATTATTTGCAGCCTCCAGCTTGCGTCTGATGCGTTCAAACTCTAGCGGTGAGAGATCTTTTTTGGATTTCTGTTTGGTCAGAAGCGCAATTTCTTCCGATACTGTTGGCTGATAGCTATAGATAGTAACTTCGCCCGGCTTCACGATAAATAATGGCGGCGGGGAAATACCAATGGCAGGCAGAAATATTCCAGCGCCAATACAGCACATCATTACCAGAATAATCTGGCGGGACGAAATATTCACATTTACAGAACGATGCAATGACATGGCACACCATTTATAGGCAAACTAGCATCACATGAGTGCGGCTATGCTGGCAGTTTGCCAGCGCATAAATTACATTTCTGCCGGACGCACTTCACGCACTTCAGGAATATAATGACGCATCATATTCTCAATACCCATTTTCAACGTGGCTGTTGAGCTTGGACAGCCTGAACAGGCACCCCGCATCTGCAAGGTTACTACACCATCATCAAAAGAATGAAACACAATATCGCCGCCATCCATTGCAACCGCAGGGCGTACACGTGTATCCAGCAGATGCTTAATCTGCTGAACAATTTCGGAATCCTCGCTATTATCTGATAGCTCTGTCTGGTCTGCTTCAACCACAGGCAGGCCGGAGGCAAAATGTTCCATGATGCCTGCCAGAATTGACGGTTTCAGGCTAAACCATTCCATCGCGTCAGATTTCGTGATCGCCAGAAAGTCACTTCCAAAAAACACACTATCTACACCGTCAACTGCAAATAGACGTTTTGCCAGCGGTGACGTTTGTGCCTCTTCAACTGAGGTAAATTCTGCTGTACCTGTATCTAGCACACTCACGCCGGGAATAAATTTCAATGTTGCAGGGTTCGGAGTATCTTCTGTCTGTATAAACATTGCTCTACCTCATAGATTCTTGAGGGCATATCTTCATAAATAGTCTGTCCTAGAGATAATATGACTATGCCCAAAATTCTAGGTCATCAGCGCCAATTTTTTTTGGTCTATTCACTAAGGCCATTATAGCCGGTTAACGTCAAAAAACGCAATCTAGAATTGTCAGCCCTTAAGCCCCATCACTGCCTTTACTTCTGATAAAACAGGTTCTGAGAGCGCGGCTGCCTGTTCAGCCCCTGATGCCAGCACCGCATCAATCGCGCCATGGTCAGCCAGCAATCTGTTCATTTCGGTGCTGATAGGCGCAATTACCTCAACAGCCAGATCTGCCAGCTTTGGCTTAAACTCGCCAAACCCCCTGCCACCAAACTCTGTCAGCACATCCTCCTGAGAGCATCCTGCCAGCCCGGCATAGATGCCAACCAGATTGCGCGCCTCGGCGCGTGCTTCAAGCAATTCTATTGTCTCGGGCAGGGGTTCGGGGTCTGTTTTTGCCTTTTTAATCTTGCGGGCAATTTCCTCAGCGCTGTCTGTGAGATTAATTCTGGTAGCATCTGATGTATCAGATTTGCTCATTTTAGAATTGCCATCCCGAAGTGACATCACCCGTGCGGCTGTTTTCTGGATTAGCGGCTCGGGAGTAGGAAATAGCTCTGTCTCGAACATCGAATTGAAGGCAACCGCAATATCGCGTGTCAGCTCAAGATGCTGTTTCTGGTCATCGCCCACAGGCACATGTGTTGCCTTATAGACCAGAATATCTGCTGCCATCAATGTAGGGTAGGAATATAGCCCGACAGTCGCATTTTCCCTGTTTTTACCTGCCTTTTCCTTGAACTGGGTCATTCTGTTCAGCCAGCCAAGCCGCGCCACACAGTTAAAAATCCAGCCCAGCTCGGCATGATGCGGCACTGCAGACTGGTTGAATAATACAGATTTTTCTGGGTCAATGCCTGAGGCAATCAGACAGGCTGTTACCTCTCTGATTGACTGGCGCAACTGGTCAGGCACTTGCGGCACAGTAATGGCATGTAGATCAACAACACAATAGATACAGTCAAAATCATTCTGTAACGCAACCCAGTTTTTTATCGCACCAAGATAATTGCCAAGATGCAAATTGCCTGTTGGCTGGACACCAGAGAAAATGCGTCCCTGATTGCCACTGGCTTGTGAAGCTGTCTGTGTCATTTACCTATCCTTTGCGATTGCCTTAAACGGGTGGTGCAGGCCAAATAATAATGCTGCTGCTATATAGAACATGATGCCTGAAATCACAAGAACCGACATTGTGATTAACGCACCGGTTTCTGTCAGCAGGCCTGAGAACATTATGCCATACAGCCCAGCAGCCATTACCAGACTGGCACAACAGGCCTTGACGATCAGGCCAAGAGGCTGGCTGCCAAGATAGCGCTGTCTGAACAGAATTACAGACTGAATTGCCCATGATAGCCAGATCGAGATAGAGGTAGCCAGCGCCAGCCCGACATGCCCCAGAATCCTCATCAGATACAGGCTAAGCACAATATTTATGCCAACAGAGAATAGCGAGATAATCAGCACAAGCTGTGGACGGGTCATGGCATATAATGCGGCCTGTGTAATTTTGATGCCAACAAAGGCAGGCAGACCAACCCCATAGGCAACAAGAGCAAGCCCTGCGGCAGAGCCATCTGAAGCTGTGAATGCGCCTGATACAAACAGCCCTGCCATCAATTCGTCAGACAATATTATCAACCCTGTCATTGCCGGTAGAACAGTGATCGCCGCCAATGTCAGACTGTCCGAAATATGGCTGGCAAATTGTGCCTGTTTTTCTGCTTGCGGACTAGAATCGGCATATATTGAAGATAGTCGCGGCAATAATGCGGTGCCAAGGGCAATACCGATAATGCCTAGCGGTAATTGTGCCAGCCTGTCTGCATAATATAGCCATGATAACGCGCCTGTATCCAGAAAGGAGGCAAGAACCAGATCAACCAGCAGATTTAGCTGCATGCCGCCTGCGCCCAGTGCGGCAGGCAGAAATGCACCCCACATAGCCAGCCCCTGTTTTGACAGGCGCTTAAAGCGGAAAGCCGGCCGCCGCCTGAGCCGTGCGAGCCGGAGCTGAAGTAATATCATCTGCATCATCCCTGCCAGCAGCACACAAAATGCTATTGGGACTGCCAGATAGGCATCAGAATATCCATAATATGACTGGCTGGCAGGTATCATCAACGCACCTGCTATCAGGCAGATATTCAGGATTACCGGTGCAGCAGCCCCGCCAACAAAATCATCATCTGCATGGCAAATGGCTGCCCATAAGGCAACAAGGCTGATCATGACCAGATAGGGCATGGTGATATGGGCTAGCATGATAGCGGCGTCAAGTCTGTCTTGCGTATCTGAAAATCCGGGCGCAAGTACGGAAATGATACTGCCCATAGATAGCTCCATCACCAGCACAATCAGGCTAAGCGACAAAAATAGCCAGCCCTGTACTTCTGTAGCCAAGACAAGCGCTTTATCTGCCCCCGCCTGTTTGCGTGCAAGGCTATAGGCAGGCAAAAAGGCATTTGTCAGCGCGCCTTCTGCTGTCAGGCGGCGAAACAGATTAGGCAGTTTGAAGGCAAGCACAAACGCGTCAGCCGCAGCCCCTGCCCCCAGAAAATGCGCAAATATAATATCCCGCATAAACCCAAATATGCGCGATATAGCTGTCAGCCCGCCAATTACCCCCACCGTAGTATATAAGGATCGAAGTGCCATCTCTAGAAAATCCTGCTGTTGATGATAAGGGGGTGGGCGCTGGCCAGATGGCCGGCAGGCACAATGAAAATACTCATGGTTAGCTATCAAAAATTCCGGTTAAGGTAGCATGTATTTTATCCTGTGTGATCTGTTTGGTAATTTGCAGACCAAACACGTCCTTAACATAAAATACATCAACAGCCTTCTCGCCATAGGTAGAGACAGTGGCCGAATTAATCTGCAAATTCAGCTGTGCCAGATGATAGGCAATCTGGTATAGCAGCCCCGGCCTGTCAGGGCCGTTCACTTCGATAACCGTATGGGTTCTACTGCGCTTATTTGTCACGAAAATGCGCGGCGGCACATCCATTACCTTGACACGTCTGGATCGTTTTGCGGTCTGTTCCTTGAGCTGGCCAAAGAGCGAAATATCGCCGGCAAGTGACTGCTCAATCAGCTTGGAAAGCCGCGCCTTGATATAGGGGTCTGTTACCGCCTGCCTGTCTTTCTGGATTCTGAACTGATCCAGAATTGTGCCATCCTGACGGGTATTGATTCTGGCATTAACAATAGAACAGCCTGAAATTGCCACAGAACCTACAATGCGGGAAAACAACCCCGGATGATCACTTGCCATGACACATAAAATGGTGGAATTACTGCTCTCATCATCTTTGAAATCAATTAATATCCTGTCTTTTGAGCTGTCAAAGCGCCTGACAAGACCAGCATGATATAGATGGCTATCCAGCCTGAAATTTGTCCAGTAGCTAGGATAAAACTGATCAACATAGCTGTGTAGCTCGTCAGAAGACCAGTCCGGCAGGGCTTCGGCAAGCTGTTCGATAGAATCAGAAACAGCCTGTGCAGATACTTCGGTTGGCGCTGCTCCACCTAGCACAGCCTCGGCACGATGATACAGCTGGCGCATCAGGCTTGCCTTCCAGCCATTCCATATTGCAGGCCCTACTGCCTGAATGTCGGCTACTGTCAGACATAACAGCAATTTCAGCCGTTCAGGTGACTGCACCTGTTCGGCAAAATCTTCGATTGTCTGGGGGTCATTCAGATCATATCTAAAGGCTGTATTGCTCATCAGAAGATGATATCTCACCAGCCAGATAACGGTTTCTGTTTCTTCATCACTTAGTCCCAATATCGGGCAGAGCTGTGCTGCTACCTCTGCGCCAAGCTCCGAATGATCACCGCCTCTGCCTTTGGCAATATCATGAAGCAGCATCGCCACATACAGGGCGCGGCGTGAATTAATTTTTGAAATAATCGCAGTTGCAAGAGGCGCAACATCTGCTAGATGGCCATGTTCAATTTCACCTAGAAAGCCAACTGCCTTCAAGGTATGTTCATCAACTGTATAGCTATGATACATGTCAAACTGCATCATCCCGACAATCCGCCTGAAATCAGGCAGAAATTTGCCAAGCCACATAGATTCATTCATCAGACGCAACACCCGTTCAGGGGTTTCGCTATCTGTAAGAATTTCTAAAAACGTCTCAAAGGCTCTGCTGGAATGCAGATCAGAAGTGCGGGCTGCCCGCACGGCACGGGTGATACGCCGCACACTGTCAGGGTGAATATCAAGCTGGTTTTTCTGGGCAAGATAAAAAATGCGCACAATCAGGCTGAAATTATCTCTGAATAATCTTTCGGCGGGCAGATGTAGCCGCCCGTCAAGCAGAATAAATGGTGCAATATCCAGCCCCACAGGCACAGATGACCGCAAAAACGAACGCAAAGAAAAACGTGGACGCTCGGCAAAATCACTGCCAATAGCCGCACAGAAAATGCGTGTTAAATCGCCCACCTGCCGTGCTGTCAGGAAATAATATTTCATAAAGCGTTCGACAGCACGCAACCCGCCTTTATCCTTGAACTTCATCACCGGTGCAATTTCGGTTTGCGCATCAAAGGTCAGCCTGTCATCCAGCCTGCCATGATGCAGATGCACAAAACAGCGCACTGTCCATAAAAAGCGCTGTGATTCGGCAAATTTGCGTGCTTCTGATTCACGCAATACTTCTGTTTTCAGAAGCGCGTAAATATCCTGGGTATGATATGAAAATTTGGCAATCCAGAACAGGGTATGCAGATCACGCACTCCGCCTTTGCCTTCTTTTACATTTGGCTCTACTGCATAGCGTGAGCCGCCATGACGCAGAATACGTTCATCTCTTTCGGCCAGCTTGAGGCTGACAAATTCTGGCACTGGCTGACGTGACAGCCATTTTTTGAACGCTGCCAGCTGTTTATCGCCAAGCGCCTCAGAGCCAGCAATAAACCGCATTTCAATCAGCGATGTGCAAATCGTGATATCTTCTTTGGCGGCCGCGATATTTTCGGAAATTGTGCGGGTAGCATGGCCAACCTTCAGCCCCAGATCCCATAACACATATAAAATGGTTTCAATAAAGCGGGTCTCTGCTTTTCCTTTCAGCGCAGATTCTGCCACAAACATCAGATCAATATCACTAAATGGCGCCAGCTCGCCCCGCCCATAGCCGCCTGTAGCCATAATGGTGACAGGTTGAAGTGTTGGAAAATAATGTTGCGTGATGGTGCTGGCAAGTATCTGGATTATTCTGTCCATCAACAGCGCATGCATCCCCACATAATGCGCCCCGTCACGCGTATGATACAGGCGCGAGGCCAGCTCTGCCTTGCCTTCTTCAAGATGGGTGCGCACATGCTCAAGTATTTCTGCCCTGAAATCTTCAAGCTGGGGGTGGTTGTGTGCGCTTGCTGTCAGCGCGGCACCCAGAGCTTTCTGATCAAAAATATCCTGGCCCGGATGCGCGGCAAGATAGCTTCTGGCCGCCGCTATCGGGTCAAGCCAGTCAATCCAGTGCGGCACTGTGCCATGATTATCTGTGATATGTTGAGCTGATGGGTGCATGTTACTGTCTTTATCCTATCATTTATCTGCAAGCTGTTTAAGCTCATAAATTAGCTCTAGGGCAGCACGAGGGCTGAGGCTGTCAGGTTCTATATCTGCCATTTTTGCCTCTAATTCAGAGATTCTATCATCATCGTCAGACCCGTTAGGCGGATAATATGGCGCGGGTGCGGCGGTATCATGAGGGCCGGGGTCATATTGTGCAAATAATGGCAGGCTGTCCTGCACAGAATTCTGAGATTTTGCATGTTCTTCTAACTGGGTGACAAGCTGAGCGGCACGGCGTGTTACCTGCTGGGGCAGACCTGCCAGTCTGGCCACATGCACACCATAGGATTTATCTGCACTGCCAGCTATCACCTTGTGCAGAAACACAATATCCTGTTTCCATTCCCTGACCTGCATAGAATAGCACGCTACTGTCGCTAGCTGGCTCTCTAGGGCGGTCAATTCATGATAATGAGTAGCAAACAGGGTGCGACAGCCAATTTTGTTATGCAGATATTCAAGACATGACCATGCGATCGCCAGCCCGTCCCATGTCGCCGTGCCGCGTCCTATTTCATCCAGAATCACAATAGACCGCTCTGTTGACTGGTTCAGAATAGCCGCTGTTTCAACCATTTCGACCATAAAGGTAGATTGTCCGCGTGCCAGATCATCAGATGCGCCAACCCGGCTGAAAATTCTGTCTGCAATGCCAATCTCTGCTGTTTGTGCTGGCACATAAAGCCCTGCCTGAGCCAGAATTACAAGATGGGCATTTTGCCGTAAAAATGTTGATTTACCGGCCATATTTGGCCCTGTTAACAGCCAGATATTGGCATCGCCGTCCAGACGGCAGTCATTGGTAACAAATTGCTGGTCTGCACTAAGCATCTGTTCGACAACACAATGTCTGCCGCCACAAATAGCCAGTCTTGTATCCTCATATAGATGTGGTCTGGTAAAATTCTGATTGCGCGCCAGCATGGCTGTTGAAAGAGCTACATCCAGCCGTGCCAGCGCGCTGGCAGCTGCGATGATCTCGTCAGCATGTTTAAGAATAAGGCTACGTAATGTCTCAAATATTTCCAGTTCAAGCTCAAGGCTTCGCTCGGCGGCTGTTGATAGCTGTTTTTCAAGTTCTGCCAGTTCTGTGGTGGTAAAACGCACAGTTTGCGCCGTTGTCTGACGATGGATAAATTCCGGATTTGACATCAGCTTGTCGGCATGACCGGCGCGCACATCAATATGATATCCAAGCACATTATTATGTTTGATTTTGAGAGAGGCTATCTGTGTCTGCTCACAATAATTTGCCTGCAGGCTGGCAATGAGCCGTCTACTTTCATCCTTTAGCTGACGTAGGTGATCCAGGTCATCACGATAGCCCTGACGGATAAATTGCCCATCACGCACCAGAAGCGGAAGCTCGTCTGCCAGCGCAGGCAATATCTCATCTGCCAGCCTTGCCGGTGCCGCAGCACATTGCGCAATCTCCAGCAGACGGGTGCGTTTTCCCGCTTCCTCACCTTCAACATCAAGAGACAGTCCGGCATCAGAAGATGCATCTGTTTCTGACAGGCTGACAAATATCTGGCGTGCCAGCAATAATGACTGTGCCAGACCAGCCAGATCACGCGGCCCGCCCCGACTGGCAACCAGCCGTGAGAGGGCACGTTCAATATCCGAGAGTTGCGACAGATGGCCAGCACATATCTGCGCAGGCCTGTCATGCTGATAGAACCAGTCTGCCAGATCAAGCCTGTTATCTATTCTGGTGCGGTCGGTAAGCGGTGTAGATAATCTGGTAAATAGCAATCTTGCCCCTGCTGCACTGCTGGTCCTGTCAATCGCATGTAAAAGGCTGCCTTTTTTCTCGCCAGAGAGGGTCTGGGTAATTTCAAGCGAGCGTCTGGTCGCCGCATCAATCTCAACAACAGAACTGGCACCCACAATTTGCGGCAGAGACAGGCGCGGCATCTGCTCTAGCTGGGTTGTTTTAAGATAACTTAATAACCCGCCAAGCGCGCTGACCATGGGCGGGGTGAATGTACCCAGCCCGTCAAGCGAAGCAATCTTGAAAAATGACTGGATATGCTGTGCGCTTTTTTGGCTGTCAAAGCTGGTAGCAGGCGCGCTGACAACAGCATAGAGATCAGATAGCGGAGATATCATCTCGTGGCAGTCTTCGGGAAAAACAAGCTCGGCAATGGCCAGCCGTGCAAGCATATTTTCAAGCTGGTCTGGTTCGACATGTTGAACGCTGAGGCTGCCTGTGGACATATCTGTCCAGCATAATGAATAGGCGCCCCCGACACGCCCTATAGCCGCCAGAATATTATGCTGGTCTGGCTGCAATAGCTCATCTTCCTGAATGGTGCCGGGGGTGATGACCCTGACAACCTGACGTGGCAGCGGGCCTTTTCCACCTTTTTGCTTGAAACTTTCAGGTGTCTCTGACTGTTCACACACAGCCACCCGAAACCCCTGCTTGATAAGGCGCGGCAAATAGCTATCCATGGCATGAACAGGCACCCCGCACATCGGGATGTCCTTACCATCCTGCTTGCCACGGTGGGTAAGAGCTATTCCAAGCGCAGAGGCTGCCATTTCCGCATCATGAAAAAACATTTCATAAAAATCACCCATGCGGTAAAACAGCAAAATATCTTGGTACTTTTCTTTTATAGTCTGATATTGTGCCATCATAGGGGTGAGGGCAGACATACCAGAAGAAACTGTGGATTTTTGTTGTGCCATGTGCCAGATTATGTCCCTCATTTCATCTCTGAAACGCTATAATAAAACCACACAAGATAGAACGCTACCATGAAAAAGTCATTAAAACAGGATGCTTTAGATTTCCATTCTGACGGCAGACCCGGAAAACTGGAAATCAGCCCGACAAAGCCACTTACCACGCAAAGAGATTTGTCTCTTGCCTATTCGCCGGGGGTGGCTGAACCATGTCTGGCGATTGAGGCTAATCCTGACAAGGCATATGACTACACCGCCAAGGGCAATATGGTGGCGGTGATTTCCAACGGCACGGCGGTGCTGGGACTGGGCAATATCGGAGCGGCGGCCTCAAAGCCTGTGATGGAGGGCAAAGCTGTCCTGTTCAAGAAATTTGCCGATATTGATGGCATCGATCTTGAAATTGACACAGAAGAGGTGGATGAATTTATCGGTGCGGTCAAGCTGATGGGACCGTCTTTTGGCGGCATTAATCTTGAGGATATCAAATCCCCCGAATGTTTCATTATCGAGCAGCGCCTGCGCGAAATTATGGATATTCCGGTATTTCATGATGATCAGCATGGCACCGCCATAATTGCGGCGGCAGGTCTGATTAACGCGCTTCATCTGACAGACCGCAAGATGCAGGATGTCAAGGTGGTGCTGAATGGCGCCGGTGCCGCCTCTATCGCCTGTGTCGAATTGATCAAGGCAATGGGTGTCAAACATAAAAATGTGATTTTATGTGATCGTGAGGGCACCATCTATCAGGGTCGTGAAACAGGTATGAACCAGTGGAAATCAGCGCATGCCGTGCCGACCGAAGCACGCTCGCTTGAAGAAGCACTAGAGGGCGCTGATGTCTTTATGGGGCTGTCTGTTGCGAATGCGCTATCCAAAAAAATGATCAAGAAAATGGCACCGCGTCCCATCATCTTTGCGATGGCAAATCCAGATCCCGAAATTATGCCAAATGATGCCAAAGCCGCACGCCCTGATGCGATTATCGCCACAGGACGTTCTGATTTTCCAAATCAGGTAAATAACGTACTTGGCTTTCCCTATATTTTCAGAGGTGCGCTTGATGTGCGTGCATCGGCCATTAATGAGGAAATGAAAATTGCCGCCGCAAATGCGATTGCCATGCTGGCACGTGAAGATGTGCCTGATGAGGTTAATTCTGCCTATGCCGGAGCAAGCCTGAAATATGGCGAAGACTATATCATTCCTGCACCGTTCGACCCACGGCTTATTTCGGCGGTATCATCTGCGGTCGCCGAAGCGGCAATGGATTCAGGGGTGGCAAGACGGCCCATCAAGGATATGGAAGGCTATCGCAGAGACCTGTCTGGCAGGCTTGATCCTGCGGCCAATTTCCTGCAGGACGTGTTTAAGACAATCACGCCGCTACAGCGCCGTGTCGTCTTTACCGAGGGTGAGGAAGAGATATCAATCAGAGCCGCGCTTGCTTTCAAAAATGCAGGCTATGGCCAGCCTATACTGCTTGGCAGAGAACAGCGCGTCAAAGACAAGATGACCGAACTTGGAATAGATGGCACTGAAGGTATCGAGATCGCAAATGCCAAAATTTCAGATCATAATGATGATTATATCAAGTTTCTATATCAGAAATTACAGCGCAAAGGCATGATGGAACGTGACTGTCAGCGCATGGTCAATCTGGACAGAAATGTGTTTGCCGCCTGTATGGTGGTCAATGGTCACGCAGATGCGCTTGTCACCGGCATGACACGTCCCTTCACCAAAAGTTTTGAGCATGTCACACGGGTGATTGACCCGAAACAGGGCACAGAATTCTGCACAACCTCTATGCTGATTTCTAAAGGCAGAACCGTGTTTATTGGTGACACCTCAATCCATGAGCGTCCAACAGCAGAGCAGATGGCAGACATTGCCATCGCGATTGCCAGCAAAGCCCGCACCATGGGCTATAGCCCACGCGTTGCCTTTCTATCTTTTTCCAATTTCGGACAGCCTTCATCAAGCATCATCAAACATCCGCATAATGCGGCATCGATTCTTGACGAACGGGGCGTTGATTTTGAATATGAAGGCGAAATGACAGCCGATATTGCGCTTGATTTTGAGCTCATGCAATCGCGCTATCCCTTCTCGCGCCTGACCGGCCCTGCAAATATTCTGGTCATGCCCGGATTGCACGCGGCAAATATTTCATTCCAGATCATGCAGCATCTGGGTGGCGGCAGTGTGATTGGCCCACTTATTCTGAATGCCGAATATCCGTTCCAGATTGGCTCTATGAGCTCGTCTGTTAATGATCTTGTCAATGCCGCAGCAATTGCTGCATATGATTCAGTGTAACATCTGACGGCAATAATATGGTAATGGTGCTGTCAGATACTGACAGCTATTGACAGGTTAGTGCCGATAAAGATGAAACCGCTATATCGCAAAAGACATGCTATCTATCATATACTGAGGATAAGCTTTGGCTTTGTTGGTACTATCTGCCTGTTGGCACTGATTGGTGAAATCTCGCTATTTTCAACATTGCTCATTCTGTTTGTCGGCATATTTGTCGGCTTTGTGCTGGCTGAAAATGAATTACAGATCATCCAGCTGATGAAAGAATATTTTTCAGCCAGAATGCAGGCAGATGCAACTGACCCTGCGCCCAGCCTGTCAGTACAGCATACCTTTGATGAAAAATCGCCAATATCTGAATTATTCTGGCTGGTATCGGTATCAGAACACCAGAATGACCAGCGATTCAAAAAGCTCAGGACAGAAAACCGGTATCTGAACGAGACAATTCGTAATCTGCCATTCCCGCTCATTTTGCTGGATAAGCGTGGCTATGTCATTGAATTTAACATGCAGGCAACCCAGCTATTTGGCACGCTCCAGCATCAGAAGCCAATCGCCTTTTTCATTCATGACAATGAGGCAATTGAGCGAATAGATGCGGTCACCAATGGCGAGCGGCATCATGATGTGGTCGAGCTGACACGGCGGGAAAACAAAGATCAGATTTTTGAGCTTCTAATCTCCAATTTTTCTGCGGATGATAATTTGCAGACAGCGCTTATTCTGATGGACAGATCAGAAGCCAAAATTGCCGAAACCATGCGGGTTGATTTTGTTGCAAATGTAAGCCATGAGCTACGTACCCCGCTTACCTCTGTGCTTGGTTTCGTTGAAACGCTAAAAGGCCCTGCTGGCGAAGATAAAGCCACCAGAGATAAATTTCTGTCGATTGTGGAAAGCCAGTCAGCCAGAATGGTACGGCTGGTATCAGATCAGCTGTCCCTGTCATCTATCGAACGTCAGGAAGCCAAACAGCCACGCACCATAATTCCGCTTATCCCTCTGGCAGAACGTGTGGCCGAAATTCTGGCTGGACAGGCAGAAGAACATGGCATCCGCATTAATCTCATCTTACCTGATGACGAGGTGATGGTCATAGGGGATAGTGACGAGCTTACCCAGATGTTGCAAAATCTTGTCGAAAATGCCATCCGCTATGGGCAAAATTCAGATGAGGTCCGGATAATCATCACCGCAGATGATACTGCCTCTGTTAGCGCTGCCCAGAATATAGATTATGCCAGCATCGCAGTAGAAGATGAGGGCGAGGGGATTGACAGCAGCCATATTCCCCGCCTGACAGAGAGATTTTACCGGATTGACAAGGGCAGGTCTCGTGATAATGGCGGTACTGGTCTGGGGCTGGCCATAGTCAAACATATCGTCAACCGCCATCGCGGGCAGCTGGTGATTACCTCAGAGCCTGGCAATGGCAGCCGGTTTTGCGTGTTGCTTCCAAAGCCGTCCGGCTAATATTTCTGGTTAGCTTTTTTACTGTCATAAATATGTCATATCCCGCAGTTATATAATGAGATAGCACGCTATTCCGAAAGTCAGGGGATGGTGATATTATGATAATATCAGCTATATCCCCACTCTACAGAGTGTGCTGGACATACAGGTAATGAGCATTCTGCAATGGAACAGGCCACTATTTTAATCGTTGAAGATGATTCAGATATTAAAACTCTGCTTGAATATAACTTCCAGCAGGCAGGCTATGATGTGGTAATTGCATCAGACGGGGAAGAAGGTCTGGTTCTGGCAGGCGAATGCCAGCCTCAGCTAATTATTCTGGACTGGATGATGCCGCTTATGTCGGGGCTTGAGCTGTTACGCAGATTACGGGGGCGTGAAGCAACAGCACAAATACCTATAATCATGCTTACCGCAAAAGCAGATGAAGCAGACAGGCTTAGAGGGCTGGATACGGGGGCCGATGATTATGTGGTCAAACCGTTTAGTCCGGCAGAATTGCTTGCCCGCACCAGAGCGCTGTTGCGCCGAAGCACAGGCACAGGCCAGCAATGTCTAAGCTGTGGCGATCTGGAAATGGATGTTATCACAAAACGTGTGAAACGTGCCGGAACCGATATAAAACTTGGTCCAAAAGAATTTAAGCTGTTAGAACATTTCCTGCGAAATCAGGGGCGCGTCTTTTCACGTGACCAGCTGCTTGACCAAATATGGGGGCATGATGTCTATGTTGAGGTGCGCACGGTGGATGTGCATATCAGACGCCTGCGGAAAGCCATTAATATCGACAATACATCTGATCTTATCCGCACAGTGCGCTCAATGGGATATGCACTCGAAAAACCGGCTGGCTAACGTCTTCTGACTAAAATATTTTCCCTAAAATAACAGGAAAACTGTATCTCTCAGTTCGATTTTACTTGAGATCAGCACAGCACTGCTTCAAATAGAAAGCATTAGTGTAAGTTGGTCAGAGGATTGGCATGTTGGGCAGGATGATAGCTAGCTTGGTAAGGCGGGTTTACGTCTTTATTCTGCCAGTGCTGTTGGGGGGGGCGCTTGCCAGTTGTCAGCACCTGCCAGCCCCGCTCACAACCGCCGGCAATGCCGGACAGACAGAAATTTCGTCACCTGCTCCTGCCCCTACCCCTAACTCTGATAATGCCGAAACATCAGAAAGCGTGGACATAGCGGCCGCTACACTGCCATCCCAGACAGAGGAAAATGCCGCCAGCCCATCTGATACTGAACAGGCCATAGAGGATAGCCCTGTTCAGGACAATACAGAAC
>WTJO01000142.1 GCA_011524805.1 Alphaproteobacteria bacterium | reverse complement strand
GTCTGCAAACTCTGGTATTGTGCCATTTTGTGACTGCATGGTCGGGATAACGGCCTTTTTGCCATTTGCTATCCGCGCTGTCATAACTGCCAGCTGTATCGGTGTTGTCAGCACAAAACCCTGACCGATACCTGCCACCACAGTCTCGCCCGGTGTCCATGGCACCCCTCTATTTTGCTGTTTCCAGTCTCTATCAGGGATAATACCCGCACGTTCTGACGGCAGGCCGATATCGGTAACCTCGCCAAGACCAAGACGCCGAGCCATATTGTTAATCCGGTTAATCCCTGTCTTTAGCGCAATCTGGTAATAATAAATATCGCAGGACCGTTCGAGCGAACTTATCATATCTACAAATCCATGACCCTTTTCATTCCAGCAATGGAAAGTGCGCTGGCCAAAGTCAAAACTGCCTTCACATTTAATCTTGCTAGACGGGCTGATTACGCCTGCTTCCAGCGCGGCGGCGGCAACCACCATCTTGAAGGTAGAACCTGGCGCATACAGCCCTGAAATAGCTCTGTTCAGCAATGGCGTGCGAGGATGTTCATTCAGCCGTTTCCAGTCACGTAAAGACAGCTGGCCTGAAAACAGGTTGGGATCATAGCTTGGTGCCGACACCATTGCCTTTATCTCGCCTGTCTGGATATCAATAACTGTCACCGCGCCAGATTCAGGCGGAACCAGCCGGCCTCTTTCATCACGAAGCACCAGCGTATCGCCAGTGGTGACATGTGCCCGCAATTCGTCATTTTTCAGCAGTGCCATCTGCACTTCCTGATTGTGCAAAGGCACAATATCGGATTTCCCGCGGCGCAGGCGCTCTGTTGCAAATGCCTGAAGCTCAATATCGATACTAAGATTAACATCAACACCAGCCTCGGCAGGCTTATCTTCGAGCACGCGCACAGGCTTGCCTTGCGCATTTACCTCAATACGTTCAACGCCCAGCTGTCCGGCTAGCGCAGGCTCAAGCGTATGTTCAATGCCTGACCGGCCAATACGAAGCCCCGGCAAATAGCGCAATTGCGGGTCGCGGCTAACATCTTTCTGGTTTGCAGGCGATACATAGCCTGTGACATGCGCAGTCATCCAGCCTTGCGGGTAAATCCGGCGAAAAGATTTATGAAATAACGCACCTTCCAGCACTGGCGACAAAATGGCCACCCGTGCCAGCTCTCGCTGGGTCAGGCCTGATTTTACCGTGACTTCCAGAAAATCCGGCTGGTCTGCAATATCGTCTTTTATCCGCTTTATATCATCTGGAGACAGGTCAATCAGTTTCTGTACATTTTCTAGCCATGTATCAAGATTGGCTACGCGCGCAGGCAGCATATTCAGCTCGAACACCTCTGAATTGCCTGCCAGCAATCTGCCCTGACTGTCAAACAGCCTGCCACGTGGTGCCAGCACACGGCGCTTGTCAAACTGGTTTCTATCTGACAGAAGCTGGTAATTTTCTGCCTGTGCAATCTGCAACTGGTATAATCTGCCAACCAGCCCTGCCCCAAGCAAAATCTGACCGGCCCCTATCAGAAATAATCTGCGGGTGATAACTGACGATAGCTCTCTTTGTTCTTTCCGTTTTTTCACGCCATCAACTTAACTTATCTAGAATTACTCCCGAATAGCTGGGAAAGGGACGCTGATATGGATGACATTACCACAAAAAAGAACGGAAACAGAAACATCGTGATTCCAGCCTGAAAAAATACTGCCCGCCAGTCCGGAAAGGTAAAGTAGAAAACAAAAAATACCGCCAGTCTGAATATGATATATACCAGCACAATCAGGCAGAAATTTGCCCATAATTCGGTAAATTCAACATGTTGCTGACTTGCCATATTCAGCTGTGACAGCAATGCTACAATCATCAGCCCAGTTGCGCGCGAGCCAAGCATATCAAAGAACATCATCTCGCCAAACAGACCCATCAGCAGTATCACCGGCAGAGACAGTAAATGCGGATAATTAACCCGCATATAATAGATAAAGGCAATGGTTGGCAACGGCACAGAGGCATAGAAAATCGACCATGTGGCAAGTGAGCCTTCCAGAAACACCAACAGCAGGCCGGCCAGCGCAATCAAAATCTGCGTTGGCAGGGTTGACCGTACATCAGCCGGACTGTCAAGTGGACTATTTACACTCATTATCTCGCCTATTGCACAATATCTTTGGTGGTAAAACCTTCCAGCATCCGGCCACCATCCTGTTCAGGTACCGGATTATAAAATCTGTCAAATCCGTCTACATCAGCCCTTGCTGCCCCTTCAGGACGCACCAGAATAGATACATAGGAAATCTTTTGTAGCTCAACCACAGGCGTAAGCGTGTAATGGCCGCCTACATCGCCTCTATTTACCCGCCCCACAGGCAATCCGGGTGGCAATACATCGCCATGACCTGAGGTAAGCACCAGCTCATTTTCACGCGGTTGTGCCTGTAATGGCAGAAAGCCCAGTTCCAGTTCTGATGCATTACGCCCGATTGCCAGACCTGGCCATGATGATGAGGATAGCAGAACAGGGATACGCGAATTCACATCACTTATCAGAAGTACCCATGAATATCCGCGCCCAACATCTATAATGTATCCTACCAGCCCGTCTGCGGTGACAACCGGATCGCCGCGCCTGATACGCCGTTCTGCACCATGACGGATTAACAGCGTATGCGAGAAGCTATTGCCGGGAGTAGCAACCGCTCTTGCGGTAACAGCTTCTCTGTCTGGCGGTATTACCGCGCCAAGCACAGTGCGCAATTCCCTGTTTTCACTTTCCAGAATTTCTGCCCGTCTCTGCCAGCGTTTCAGCCGCTCATTTTCAGCCCGCAGCCTGATGGTTTCTTCTCTTAAGGAAGCGGCAGTTCGTACCCCGTCAACCATGGTCTGGACAGCGGTAAGCGGGGTTGTCATTGCGTCAAATAGAGGGGCGAGCACACCAGAGGTAGAAGTCTGGACAGTCCTGACCGCAAACAAATCCACCTTGGCAATAAAAATCAGAATAAAGCCAAGCAGAATAATCAAAATATTGGCAAGCTTAGCGGCCTGTCCAGCACGTTTAGTCGCTGACCGCTTTTGCATCGTCTTTTATGCCCCTATCAGCACATGGCGCAATGTCTTCAATTCCTCAAGACAACGTCCTGTGCCTCTTACCACGCAAAAGAGCGGGTCTTCTGCGATAGAGATAGGCAAGCCCGTAGCTTCACGAAGAACAGCGTCCATTTCTCTTAGCATGGCACCGCCACCTGTTAGCACAATACCTTTTTCAACAATATCCGCAGCCAGTTCCGGCGGGGCTTGCTCAAGCGCCATTTTCACCCCTTCTACAATCTGCTTCAACGGGTCTGATATTGCGTCAGCTACCTGAGATTCAGAAATTGAGATTTCTTTTGGCACGCCATTTACCAAATCGCGCCCTCTTACCTCAATACGGACGCTCTTTGTCTTCTCGGGGCGGCGTGCAATACCGATGGTCTTTTTGATCCGCTCGGCTGTAGCCTCACCAATCAGCAGATTGTGGGTGCGGCGCATATAGCCGATAATCGCCTCGTCAATCTTGTCACCGCCAACACGCACAGAATGGGCATAAACAATATTGCCAAGCGACAGGATAGCCACCTCTGTGGTGCCGCCCCCGACATCCACAACCATTGAGCCTGACGGCTCGGTAACAGGCAGGTCAGCCCCGATGGCCGCCGCCATAGGCTCTTCGATCAGAAATACCCTACGCGCGCCAGCAGCCTCGGCAGATTCCTGAATAGCGCGGCGTTCAACAGCGGTAGAACCAGAAGGCACACAGATAATCATTTGCGGACGGGCAAGCGAGAACCGGCCATTCACCTTCAGGATGAAATGCTTGATCATTTCTTCGGCGACTTCAAAATCGGCAATCACCCCATCTGCCATAGGCCGGATAGCTTTGATATTTCCGGGGGTTTTACCAAGCATGACCTTGGCTTCTTCACCAACAGCAAGCACCTGTGTCTTGCCTCTTACCTGTGCCATGGCAACAACTGACGGCTCGTTAAGAACAATGCCTCTGCCCTTGACATATACCAGCGTATTAGCCGTACCAAGATCAATGCCTATATCGGCAGACATAAAGCCAAAAATTGAACCAAGCATGAGTGCCCTACCTTTAATCAAAAAATTTAGATGAGAAAACTTTGCACAAAATAGCCAGTGAAGTAAAGAAGAGGCTTCAAAAAAGCCTCTTAATGCTAGTAGAAATTCAGACCTTCACGGCCAAGTTAGTTTTTGTCGGTATCAACCAGCCTGTTTGCACCAATCCAAGGCATCATAGCGCGCAGATTTGCACCTACCTCTTCAATGTTATGCTCGGCATTTCTGCGTCTGGTTGCCTTGAAGCTTGCCTGATGTACCTTATTTTCAAGCATCCAGTCGCGTGTAAAGCGGCCAGACTGAATATCTTCAAGCACCCGCTTCATTTCTGCCTTTGTTTCGGCTGTTACGATGCGGGGCCCTGTGACATATTCACCATATTCAGCTGTATTTGAGATTGAGTAATTCATGTTGGCAATGCCGCCCTCATAAATCAGATCAACAATCAGCTTTACTTCATGCAGACACTCAAAATAGGCCATTTCAGGCGCATAACCTGCTTCTACCAGTGTCTCGTAGCCTGCCTTGATCAGCTCGACCAGACCGCCACATAGCACTGCCTGCTCGCCAAACAGGTCTGTTTCACATTCTTCTTTGAAGCTTGTTTCGATGATACCTGAGCGGCCGCCGCCAACAGCAGATGCATAAGACAGGCCAATATCATGTGTATTGCCTGACGGGTCCTGATGCACAGCCAGCAAACACGGCACGCCGCCGCCTTTGAGGTACTCACCTCTTACCGTATGGCCGGGGCCTTTTGGGGCAACCATAAACACATCAATGTCGTTGCGTGGTTCAATCAGGTTGAAATGAACATTCAGACCATGCGCAAAGGCAATCGCCGCGCCCGCACGAATATTCGGAGCGACTTCTTCTGTATAGATATCAGCCTGCAGTTCATCTGGTGTCAGCATCATAATCACATCAGCCCATGCTGACGCATCAGCAACAGACATGACCTCAAAACCGGCAGCTTCTGCCTTGGCACGGGATGCAGAACCTTCACGTAAGGCAACTGCCACCTGCTCAACGCCACTATCTTTCAGGTTTGCGGCATGAGCGTGACCCTGAGAGCCATAGCCAACAATAACTACTTTTTTTGATTTAATCAGGCCAACATCAGCATCCTGATCGTAATATACGCGCATTTCAGTCTCCTTCATGAAAATACCGGTTTGAACCCCGTTCCCGGCCGGGCTGTCCTTCTGGGACTGAGCGGGGGACATGTGATTATAAAAATTTGCCTTGGTGATAGCCTTTATATCCGCCAAGTGCAAAGAAAAAATAGCACGCTGATAACAGCCCCCGATCCCTTTGGGGGTCGTGCCACGCTATTGTCAGGTGCTAGCTCAGGTCTAGCTGATTGCCTCTGGTGATGCCGCACACACCTGTACGCGCTACCTCAATATCACCAAGCGAGCGCATTAACTCAACAAAGGCACTTACTTTTGAGCTATTGCCTGTTACCTCAAAGACAAAGCTGTCCAGTGTGCTGTCAAGCGTACGGGCACGAAAACTATCTGCCACTCGCAAAGCTTCAATCCGCCTATTTCCGGAATTGATAATTTTCACCAGTGCCAGTTCGCGTTCAACATGCGCAACTGTCAGCGTAAGGTCCCTTACCTGATGCACAGGCACCTGACGTTCAAGCAATTTTTTAATCTGCTCAATCACCATAGGTGTGCCGCTTGTCACCACAGAAATGCGTGATGTTTTTTTCTCGTTATCCACCTCTGAAACAGTCAGGCTTTCAATATTATATCCGCGCCCCGAGAACAGGCCGACAACACGCGCCAGCACACCCGGCTCATTATCAACCAGCACTGACAGCGTATGGGTTTCAATTTGTGATGTATCAAGCATGATCTTTTCTCAATCCAAGCAATTATGGGAACAGTTTATGTGCCAAAGCCCGTCCATGGCCTGTATCAGACCAGAATTTTACCTTCATCAGATACGGTCTTGCTGGCCTCATCTTCAGGGCCCAAAATCATATCATTATGCGCCGCACCAGACGGGATCATCGGAAAACAGTTCTCTTCTTTTTCGACCATACAATCTACAATAACCGGCCCGTCATAGGCCAGCATTTCAGAGATTACATCATCAAGCTGGGCAGTTGTCTGCGCGCGCAGGCCTTTCATGCCGAATGTTTCAGCCAGTTTTACAAAATCTGGCAAAGACGCAGTATAGCTCTCGGAATAGCGTGATCCATGGTTAAGTTCCTGCCACTGGCGCACCATCCCCATCCATTCATTATTCAGAATGAATATTTTCACAGGCAGACGATATTGCGAAATTGTCGATAATTCCTGCATATTCATCAGAAATGAGGCTTCGCCTGAAATATCTATCACCAGCGAGTCCGGATGGGCAAGCTGAGTGCCGACAGCCGCCGGCAGGCCATAGCCCATCGTGCCCAGACCGCCTGAGGTCATCCAGCGATTAGGTTCATGAAATTTGAAATATTGTGCAGCCCACATCTGATGCTGGCCAACTTCTGTTGTGACGTATATATCTTTGCCATGCGTCATCTGGTATAGCCGCTCAATCGCGTGCTGAGGCTTGATAACATCACCTTTTTGGGTGTATTTCAGACAGTTACGGGAACGCCATTCATTGATCTTTGCCCACCAGCCTTTTAAAGATTTCTGATCAGGTGTGAATGATTGCGCTTTCATCTCGGCCAGCAAGGCCTGTAAAAAGGCGTTCGCATCGCTAACAATTCCGACATCTACCTTCACAACCTTGTCGATTGACGAGGCATCAATATCTGCATGCACTTTCACGCTGTTTGGCGAGAAATGCATAAGATTGCCTGTTACCCTGTCATCAAAACGGGCGCCAACATTCAGCATGAAATCACAGTCATGCATGGTCATATTTGCTTCATAGGTGCCATGCATGCCAAGCATGCCCAGAAAATGCTGGTCTGATGCATCTACCGCGCCAAGCCCCATCAATGTCAATGTTGTCGGCCAGCCTGTCTGTGATACCAGCTCGCGCAGAGATGTTGACGCGTCCGTGCCGCTATTGATGATACCGCCACCTGCGTAAATCACAGGCTTCTTGGCTTTTTTCATCATGGACACAACTTTTTTTACCAGCTTTGCATCTGGCTGTGTCTGCGGCTGATACCGCTTTGGCATCACTGTGTCAGCCTCATTATAGGGCGCGTCCAGCAACTGAATATCTTTTGGCAAATCAATGATGACAGGGCCGGGTCTGCCAGTGCGGGCAACATGAAAGGCCTCTTCTAGATTTGCCTGCAAATCAGCACTTTTCTTGACCAGATAATTATATTTTGTGCAGGGTCGCGTGATGCCGGATGTGTCTGCTTCCTGAAAGGCGTCCGAGCCAATCAGATGACTAGGCACCTGACCTGACAGACAGATAATCGGTACTGAATCCATTAACGCATCTGTAAGGCCCGTAACCGCATTTGTCGCACCGGGGCCAGAGGTAACCAGAACAACCCCGACCTTGCCAGTAGAACGAGCATACCCTTCTGCGGCATGGACAGCTGCCTGCTCATGGCGAACAAGCACATGCCTGATTTTATTATTCCTGAAAATAGCGTCATAAATAGGCAGAACAGCACCGCCCGGATAGCCGAAAATCACGTCAACGCCCTGATCTTCCAGCACCTTGAGGATTACCTCGGCGCCTTCCATCATTACAGGGGCTGATTTTGTCTTATTCTGTTTCGTCTGTGACATGACTTCCACCTTGATATACGCTGTCTCGCAGCCACTTGCAAAATTATGTTACTGTTCTGGTTAGCCGGCATGAAACATGCGCTTTTACCCAGCCTGACGCTTGTTTCATACCCTTATTCTGATACGATAAAACTGACATCCAGAATCATATATATCAGAAACATATTCAACAGAATCTATTTCCCAGAATCATTTACCCAGAATCACTTACACAGCAAACCAGAGCAAGATTGGTACCAATCCAATCAACCCATGTTGCTGTGAGATATTGTCAAGCTGAAAAAACTCCATCTTCTGAAAGGGTTGATAGCACATCTCGTACAGGCATGTCAAGCAATTTCAAGAATTTTTGAAAAGATTTTTTCAGATAAACTTTCTGAAAATAATGAATCAGTGTCTATTTTTGAAATAAAATTATTCCGTAACCATGTTATCTGGCGTTTTGCATAGCGTCTTGTATCACGTTTAATCAGCTCGATAGCGGCCGCTTCATCCAGTTGGCCGGCCTGAACAGCTGCGAGCGGCTTCACACCTAGTGCTTTCATAACCGGCAGGTCAGGATCAAGCTTGCGGGCAGATAATCTGGCCACCTCATCTAGCGCGCCTGCATCTATCATCTTATCAAACCTTGCTTCAATCCGCTCATAGATAGCCTGACGCGGCGGCAGATGCCGGATACTGATAGCCTGTGCTTCAATTCTGGAAAGGCGTGGCTTTTTCTGCCAGACACTAAGTGGCGTGCCAGTATGCAGCACAACTTCCATCGCTCTTAGAACGCGCTGTGTATCTGTTGGAAATAGCCGAGTTGCAATCTCGTTATCATGGCTGGCCAGAAGTGTATGAAATTGTTCTGCTCCCATCTTGCGATGCTGTGCAATAACCTCCTTTCTGACATCTTCGGGAATATCGGGAATAGGCGACAAGCCATCTGTGGCGGCCTGAAGATACATGCCTGTACCGCCAACCAGAATTGGCATTTTTCCTGCCTGCCATGCCAGCGTTACCTCTTCATGCGCCAACGCCAGCCATTTGCCCACAGAACAGTTTTGTGCGCCATCCATCACCCCATATAGACGGTGCGGCACAGCCTGCATATCAACCTCAGATGGCCGCGCAGTAAGCACGGACAAATCCTGATAAATTTGCATAGAATCCGCATTGATAATGACACCGCCCATCCTGCGCGCTATATCTAAGGCCATTGCCGACTTACCACTGGCGGTAGGCCCTGCAATAATGATGTAATGGCGGTCTTTATGATAATCCTGTTTTTCAGTCATAATAGGGTTTCAGGCCAGATAGAGAAAAGTCGGAACAGATATGGATAACATGTTTTTGCTTACAAGCTCGGCACCAGACGCACAACAGCGCATAACAGAATTTTGCACGGCAGAGACGCTGGCTATCTCTAACTGGTTATCAGAGGATGGCTGTTCTGCGCAAGCCGTACTCGCAACTGCCGGCGCCCAATCTCTGTCACAGTTAAGACAGGGCGCAGCACACCACGCCATTGATATTAATCTGTTCACCGAAGATAACAGGCTGAAAACATTATTGCTGGCAGATATGGACGCGACCATCATTCGCGGTGAGTCACTGGATGAGCTGGCCGCCCTATGCGGCAAAGGTGAGGCAATAGCCGCCATCACAGCCAAAACCATGGCCGGAGATATTGATTTTGCCACCGGCCTTGATATGCGCCTAAGCCAGCTTGCCGGCCAGCCAGAATCATTATTGCAAACAGTGATAGATAATACCCGGATTACTTCAGGCGCAAAAACGCTTATTGCCACCATGCGTGCCCATGGTGCCACCTGCTATCTGGTATCTGGCGGGTTTACGTTTCTGACCAGTTTTGTAGCCGGAACATTGGGCTTTCATAATCATTTTGCGAACCAGCTTGGGATCAGCAATGGCGCACTTACCGGCAAGGCTGTCCCACCCCTGCTGGACAAAAACGCCAAAAAACGGATTTTACAGCAGCAGGCTGACATGCTTGGTAT
>WTJO01000231.1 GCA_011524805.1 Alphaproteobacteria bacterium | reverse complement strand
TGCCATAGGTGAAAGCACAGAAACAGATGGCACCAATGCACCACCTGCTGCCACAGGTGGAAGCGGCGGAACAGGGATGCTGGGCGGTAATGGCGGGGCAGGCACCTGATTCAACCTGTCCGGCGCCATCGCTGCCTGCCAGACAAGCTGTCTGATAGCGGCATGCAAGGCAAGCCTGTGAGATGGATCTGGTTGAACAGCCCGCCCCATGCGCTGCGTATTTTGTGAATTGATATGGCGGGTATCAGAGAAACCGATAATAGCAGTCCTGACAGGGGCTCTGGCCACGCGGGCGGGCGCCACCGGATAGCTGGCAAGGCGTTGTTCAAGCGAGGCTGTCAGACGCAGAATTGTTGCCGCCGGCAAGGGCAGAAGCGCCGATAATGCTTCTAGCGAGTCTGCAGAAATGCTTAAGTCGTCAGGGCTGTAAAGTATCTCCTGTAATGCCTGTCTTTTGTCTTCGGCAAGGCTATCAGGCAGGGCAGCCATCATGCTATCGGCAAGCGAGCGGGCAGACTGAAAGGATAGCTGGTCAGCAGATGCCAGCGCGCGTGCAGACATACCGCAGCCCAGCCAGACCATCATGCCAAGCACAGCCAGCCATTTCAGCCAGCTAGCCAGTCTGCACCGAACCCAATATTGCCTACACACCTGCACGTCACCTAAACCCAAAAAACCGACCTGTTTCCAGACTATTCTGCTGTCAGCCAAATCTGCCAGCCTATCTGCATATTTTGCCTATCGCTGTAACGACAAAAACAGCAATGCTTACAGTCATTTTCACCAAATCATCCGACAAATTGACATCAATAGGCGTCAGCCACTGATATAGCGCTGAGGACTGGCATGGCAAATATGCTGAAATCTGTTATTTTACAATGAGTTGCTCATAGCAGGCAGATAGATTGCCAGCCTAATCTTCATCTTCGCGTGTGGTCCAGTAATCCTGTCCATAATCATGCAGAATTTCTTCGCCTGCGTGAATATCCCGTTTTGCACTGAACGCAACAAAGCGGATATCTTCTTCATCAATGCTCCATTCTGCGTTTGGCGCATCAGAATGATTATACAGCATCCCGAAACCCATCACACATAAATAGTCTGTCTCGCAATCCGGGCTGGTATAGATGTAATCTTGCAGGCGGGTTGCCTCTGATAAATCATCATCGTCAATCACAATATAGGGGCAACGCTCAAATATCTCGCCTTTGGCAATATCTGAAAGCGCAAAAACCCCCTGCCCGTGAAGCGGCGAGTCTTTCACACAAATTTTCGGATTGGTAATTTTCATATCTATCTTCTGAGCCATAAAATGAGCATCCTAGCGTTCCGCCATTTGCGAAGGTTCGGGGATATTGCGGTTCACCAGCTGGGAATCCCATATTGCCTCAGGCAGTCTGGTGGCAAGCATCATCACCACCAAGGTCATGATAATCGCAAATATGGTGCGCATCGCCAGCACAACCAGCAGGCTGGGCCCAAGCAGCATCACAACAGCCGTATCTTCAAAAATCGAATGTAGTAGATTGATAAAACACAATACACCAAATACATCGCGTTTATGAATTGTGCCGGTAGCTACATCCCGAATCAGCAGCCCACCGCCAAACCCGAGGCCAAGCGTAACCCCGACCACCGCAATGGTAGAGGCACGATCGCCAATTTTCATCAGCTTCAAAAACGGAGATAACAGAAGCTTTATCAGACGCTCAACACCGATCATCCGCAGAAATTCGAGGAAAAACAGAAGAACAATAATGACAACCTGCACAAATATCAGCCCTTTTATCTGGCTGATAATCCATCCTGAAAGGGTGGTATCTGGCGAAAATTCTGGCAGATTCGGCACTGCAGGCTCAGATAGCCAGCCTGTTGCCTGACAGAACTGGTGCAACAAAATGCCCATAATAAAGCCTGCCGCCACTCTCAGGCCGATGGTGGCTCTTAATCTGACCCCTGCCTTTCTGGAAATCAGCGCCTCTACAGGCAGTGAATGGGTAAACAGCATAAAGCTGGCCAGAACCGACATCTGCGCTACAGACAGGCTGGACAGTTCAGGCAGGCTGGAGGCTACGATCAAGCCGGCATATGGATTTGTGAGCATATTGGTTGTCAGCACAACCGCCATTTCAGATGGCAGGCCAAGCACCCCCATTACAGGACTAAGCACGTGATTGAGCAGCTCGACAACGCCAATTTCCTGAAGCAGCTTCACCACAATTAGCGTGGGAATCATTATTTTGAACAGAGTCACCGAAACATCAATAATATCGGTTACTACTTTTCTGACTGGAAACATTACTTTTTTCCTGCAAAGTTGTTTTTTTCCGACGCAAGGCCTGTTTTTACCGTAATCAAAATTGGTTTTTAAGCATACATGAAGAAAAATCAATATAACACCTTGCCCACC
>WTJO01000049.1 GCA_011524805.1 Alphaproteobacteria bacterium | reverse complement strand
CCTTAGCAATCTCGCCACTGCCATTAATGATCAGTCTGCGCGGCTAGGCATTACAGCCCAGCTATCTACAAACAGAAAGCGGGTCATTCTGGAAAGCGATTCAGGGCGGGATATTTTCCTTTCTGACTATAGCGCCCAATCGCCCACGATTGAAAGCCGCGTTATTCATGATGATGGCAGTGCAGCCACAAATACCGTGCGGCTTGGCAGCACTGATAACGCATCTGATAATGCCCGCTATTCAGGTGTGGTTACGCTTGATTCAGTAAAGGCTTTTACCATCACCGGACCAGATGGCGCGGTTACAAGCTCTGCGGCTGATGTGACTAAGGGCGGGCTTGTATCAATTAGCTCGAATGCCAGCTCTGACAGCAAGCTGATCCGGTTTGATGTGAATGCAGATGCAGATACAGCAGATGCGTCAAATGACGGACAGAAGGCCGTTGCTGCAGGCGGGTCGTATCAGATAAATCTGCCAACCAGCAATAGCAATATCAGCTTCTCGGCCAGCGTTACAACAGCCGAGCTAGGCGAGGTCAGCACGGCAGAAATCAATCGCAAAATGATTGAAAAGCTGCGTGCCGAAGGCCCGCTTTCAAGTCTGAGTGGTGGCGATTTGGCGGCCAAGCCCGGCTCCCAGACCTTCCGCTATACAGGCACTGGCAATATTGATGCTGCCAGCACCTTCTCGCTGGTGGTCGAAGAGACCACATTCAATGTGCCTATGACAGGCATTACTGACTCGCGCGCCATGATGCAGGCAGCTGTCACACAGATTAATAATGCAGAGCTGGGCGTAACAGCGTCACTATCTACCAGCAGAGCAACAAGTGACGGGCTTGGGATTGAAACACCAACAGCAATCGCCGCCAAGGCAAATAGCACAGATATTGAAATCACCACAAATACCGCTTCTGGCACGGCTGTCACCATTATTGAAGAAACCCAGCTATTGCCGGCAGGCACTACCCTTAGCAGTCTTGGCTTTGATGCAGAGACCGATTTTGTTCGGACGTCACCTGTGGCAGGTACGGCGGTTATTGATAATGGAGATGGCACGTTTGATTTGCGGCTTACAACTGATCATTCAGAGCCAAATCTGTCAGTAAACCCGTCACAGACCGTGACGATTGAAGCACGTGATACCAGCCTGCCTTCTGTGGTGGCTGGCACGGCATCTTCTGCGGCAGCAGTAACAGCCACAACCACCACAACCATTGTATCTGGCCAGTCCGGTGTTACAGATTTTGTGATTTCGGAAGCAGAGGTGACAGATAATTCGGCCTCAACAGCTATCATTTCTGCTACTGGCGTGCGGACAGTTGTGATTTCTGGCAATCCGGCAGGTGTCAGCTTTGCCGATAACGGTAATTTTGAATTTGATATTACCATCGACAGAGATAATGCCGGCAATGTGGCGGCAGGTACCTATCCGATAACCATTGAATATCAGAATAATGGCTCAACCGTCTTTACCGAGACCATCAATCTGACAGTATCAGATTATATCCAGCATACATTCACGACCAATTTATCGGTTCTGGATGGTACCGAAGCTGGCGGTGTGCATGACCTGAAGATTGAAGCTAACCAGCTTGGCCAAAGCTTCTCAATGGGGGCTGTCAATTTTACAGACCCATCCGAGTCTGATGCAGCTGTGTCCTATATCAGCTCTGTTACTGCCAAAAAGATGCCAGAAGATGGCACAGCTGTGTATGTAGATTATGGTACAGACAGCTACAAGCTGGAGATGGTTGACGGCGAGGTTGTTGTCTCAGGCGGAGAGGCAGGCAGGCTTGTGGCCTATTTTGATGCAGATAAGCGGCTTCAGGTTTTTGGCAATGGTAGCCTGTCAGGACAGCCAATCAAGGTAAGCAGCAACGAGAAATATGCTCAGAATGATACCAATGCTGCTGCGTTTGGTCTTACTGCCAATATGATGCGGTTTGCTGGCCAGCTAGTGACTCCGAATGTCAATATGACACCGCTGAGATTTAGCTTTAATGACACAGATATTCAGGCCTCTTTCAATGCCTCGGGCAATCTGGTAACCACGCCAATGCCTTTGCCGGCAGGGCTGAATATCCAGTTCCAGCAGGAAGCAGGCGCCACAGATGGCCGGGTAATCATTACCTATGATAGTGATGAACATACTGTTGAATTTGATATGCCTCAGGATGCGCTTGGCATAAAGGTCGCCGATTTCAATCTTAATCTTGAACAGGAAGGTATCAGGGTAACCTCACGTTCAGGTGATGTTGTAAATGTCACAGCCACAGCCGTCAGCCTTGCAAAACAGAATATTTCTTTTTCGGATCTGGTGGTTGAGGATTTGCTGGTATTTGTGACTGGCTCTGGCTCTCGTAATATGAATGCCCAATATCAGGATATTACTACCGCAGATCAGGATATGC
>WTJO01000197.1 GCA_011524805.1 Alphaproteobacteria bacterium | reverse complement strand
CGCCGACACAACTTACAAATTAGACAAGGAGGCGCTATTGGCATGATTTGCGGAGCCGGTCTGATTTGCTGGTAACAGGTATTGGCACCATTTTGGCAGATGATCCGCTGCTTAGCGTCAGGGTGGGCGGGCTAAAAACGCCGCCGCGGCTTATTCTGGATAGCCGGCTCCGGATTCCGTCTGATAGCGCTATTCTGTCATCTGCCGCCAACAAGGCTGGCAGGCTTATGATTGCACATGGCCCAGAGATCGACAGCCAGAAGAAAGAGGTGCTGAAAAATCTGGGGGTAGAGCTTATCCAGACAGCTAGCAATAACGGGCAGATTGAGCTTGATGATTTGTTGTATCGGCTTTCGTCTCGTCAGATAAATCATATCATGATAGAGGCAGGGGCTCGGCTAAATGCCAGTTTCCTGGAGGCCGCGTTGATAGACCGGCTTGTCTGGCTGAAAGCGCCACATTCGCTAGGTTCGGGTCTGCCAGCCTTTGCGCCTGAAAATAAGGTTGTTTCTAAGGTAGATTTTCAGCTTCCAACAGCCTATATCAAAACAGACAGCTTCTGGCTTGAAGATGATCTGGCTGAAATATACAGCTTTGATTAATGCTTGCAGTAACGCCAAAAAAATAGAAATAGGCAGATATATGTTCACAGGGATAATTACAGCGATGGGGCAGGTACGCTCGGTTACCAAAACTGGCGACTGGCAATTTGAAATAGCCGCCCCGTGGCAGTGTGACCATCTGTCATTAGGCGCATCTATTGCGTGTTCAGGCGTATGTCTGACAGTTGTCGACACAACAACAGATAGTTTTTTTGTAGATGTATCTGCTGAAACGCTGGCCCGGACAACGCTGTCTGGCTGGCAGATAGGCACACAGATAAATCTGGAGCCAGCCCTTAAGCTGGGTGACGAGCTTGGTGGGCATATTGTATCAGGCCATGTAGACGGGCTTGCCAGCTTGCAGGAAATTGAAGCGCTTGGCGACTCGCATAGGCTGGTGATAGCAGTTGATGACCGGCTGAAGGCATTTATTGCCGAGAAAGGTTCTGTTGCCCTTGACGGGATCTCTCTTACGGTCAATGAGGTAGAGGATAGCCAGTTCTCTGTGAATATTATTCCCCATAGCTGGACACATACAACACTTGGAAGCCGGCAAAAGGGTGATAGACTGAATCTTGAGATTGACACATTGGCGCGATATCTGGCACGGATGCTGGATGTTAGATTTGAACAGGAACATAAATAATGTCACAAGGTTTATCCCCGATAGAAGATGTCATCGAAGATGCCAGACAGGGTAAGCTATTTATTCTTGTAGATGACCAGAATCGCGAGAATGAAGGCGATTTATGTATTGTGGCCGAATTTGCCGACCCTGAGGCGGTGAATTTTATGGCCAAATATGGCCGCGGGCTTATCTGTCTTGCGCTGACCGCAGAACGTACCAAAGAGCTTGGTCTGTCGCTTATGGATAAACGTAACCAGTCAAGACATCAGACAGCCTTTACCGTATCTATTGAAGCTCGCGAAGGGGTGACAACAGGTATTTCTGCCGCAGATAGAGCCCATACCATACGCACTGCCATTAACAGTCAGGCTACACAGGCAGATATCACCACACCCGGACATGTCTTCCCGCTTGTGGCACGCGATGGCGGTACTCTGGTGAGGGCCGGTCACACTGAAGCTGTGGTTGATATTGCCCGTGCGGCAGGCAGTGCCATACCAGCTGGCGTGATTTGCGAGATTATGAAAGATGATGGTACCATGGCGCGCCTGCCAGATTTGATCGACTTTGCCAAAGATCATGATTTGAAGATTGGTGCGATTGCAGATTTGATCTCGTGGCGCCGTCAGAATGAAAGTCTGGTCTCCCGCATCGCTGAAACCGCCATCGAGTCAGAATATGGCGGGCAGTGGCGGATGATAATCTATCGCAACGATATTACCGATGTTGAACATCTGGTTATGGTAAAAGGCGATATTCAGCCTGAAACACCTGTGATGGTCAGAATGCATGCGCTTGACCTGATGGTTGATTTGCTGGCGGAAACCAGCAAAACACGGCATTTTGGCGAATTACAAAAGGCCATGAAAATCATCGCAGATGCTGGCAGTGGCGTGATTGTGCTGCTCAGAGAGGCGCGTTCATCCAGCCTGTCTGAAATGGTGATGCGCAAAGAACAGGCCAGAAGAGGCACAGCCCAGGCAGCAGAATTACGGGATTACGGGGTAGGTGCGCAAATTCTGAATGATTTAAGCATTACCGATATGGTGCTATTGTCAAATTCAAAGCCAAATGTCATTGGTCTTGAGGGCTATGGATTAAAAATTACCGGCTGGAAACCAATCGGGTAGGCAGGAACAGGCGATGGCTGAAAAATTTCTTATTGTTGAAGCAAATTTCTATAC
>WTJO01000238.1 GCA_011524805.1 Alphaproteobacteria bacterium | reverse complement strand
CCTGCGGTTCTTGAGCGGCCTCTGGTGCCGGTGCAGCGTCTGGTGCCGGTGCGGCTTCTGGTACTGGCGAGGCCTGCGGTTCTTGAGCGGCCTCTGGTGCCGGTGCAGCGTCTGGTGCCGGTGCGGCCTCTGGTGTCGGTACGGCTTCCGAAAGAGGTTCTGAGACAGATTCAGGCTGAATACTCTCTGGCTGTGCCACTTCTTCTGGGACTGACTGTTCTGCCGGCTGTGCTACCTCTTCAGGGGCTGGCTGTTCTATTTCTTCGGTAGCTGGCTGAGCCATATCAGATGGCGCAGGCATAAAGCCTTCTGGCAGTTCGTCAATATCCAGCAAGTCTGTTAGCTCAACACCACCTGCAACAATCCGGATATCTCCTGATGCTAATTCGGACGCGCCATGCAGTGACCAGTTATGGTCATATGCTTCTGCATCAAGCCATTTTTCAATCGCCTGTTTATCATCAGGATTCAGATAGACATCCATAACCCTCACCTGAGTGGCGATATTGTCTGCCAGCTCGGAAATACGCGCCACCATCCCTTCGGGATTATCTTGAATGGCATAGCCTGCGCGTTCGCCGGCAAGCCGCTTGACAGCAAAATCAATTGCCTTGCTTATTTCTGAAATATCGGCTGAGTCCATTTTTGCGGCGGCATCTATGGCCGCGTTAAATCGCTGGATAATATCCTGACGTTCAGCCTCCATATGTGCCTGATGGGCTTTTTCTTCGTCAGATGGCTCGGCTGTTTTTGCCGCTTCCAGCCCTGCTTCAAATCCGCGATGATAATGCTCTTCGCTCAGCCTAGCTTCAAGCGCCTCTTTATCTGCCTGTGCCTGCGCGTCAAGCTCTGCTCTCAGCGTTGCCAGCATTTCGTCATTCTGGGATTGTGTGATGGTCGCAGGTTCAGCAGCCTCGGCAGGTTCTGATACCATAGCCTCCTGCTGATCAGCCTCTGTCTGGTCATCTGGTTCCGGCAGGCTGTCTGTGCCAGCCTCTGACATCTGCTCTGCCTTGGCGGCTGCCTGCTGTTGTGCCAGCGCATCAGCTTCTGCCTGTCTTGCGGCCTGTTCTGCAGCCTCTTTTGCCTGAGCCTGTTTGCGGCGCTCTTCGGCATCAAAGGCAATATCGACAAGAGAACGCGGCTTGAACGAGCTATCCTGTTCGGCAATCTGTTCTGACTTTTTGAACTGGGCAGCCTGCATGGTACGCAATAGATTTGCGACCTCTCCGCTATCAAGCGTCCCTGAATTTATGTCATGATTTACTTGGCTTGCCATAATCTGCCGGCCTTATCTGCTAACGCTGTCAATTCTGAAAAGACTGTCTACACAAAGTCGTCGCCACCACGTCCGGCAAGCACAATTGTGCCTTCATCAGACATACGTCTTGCCACATTGATGATATCTTTCTGTGCAGTCTGAACCTCTGTCAGTCTGACAGGGCCAAGTGCTTCCATCTCATCCATGATATTGGCAGCAGCACGTTTTGACATACAGCCGAACAGCTTTTCACGAAGCGGCTCGTCAGCACCTTTAAGCGCAAGTACCAGCAATTCGGTATCAATCGCACGCAGCAGGGTCTGAAGTGATCTGTCATCAGACATGATAAGATTATCAAATACAAACATGGATTCCTGAATACTGGTCATCAGCCCCTTATCTTCGCGGCCAATATCTTTCATGATCCGTGTTTCCATATTCTGCTTTGTAAAGTTCATAATTTTCGCGGCTGCATCTACACCGCCAACCTTTGCGGCACGAAGTGATGTATTTGCCTTGAATTTGGACTGCATAACCTGTTCCAGCTCGGCAAGCGCATCTGGCCCCACCGTCTGCAAAGTAGCAATACGCCGAATAATCTCGGGCTGAAGCTGGTTCGGCAACAGACCAAGCACGTCTGCGGCCAGACCATAATCAAGATATGAGATGATCAGCGCGATAATCTGGGGATGCTCGTCAATGATAAGCTCTGCAATTGAGCGTGCATCCATCCAGTCTAGAATATCAATCGGGCGTGATGTCTGTGATGGCGCAATTCTGGACAGAACAGACTGTGCCTTATCTTCGCCAAGCGCCTTATTCATCACATTGCGGATATAATTGCCAGCGCCCATGCCAAGAGAGGTCTGCGCCTTGATAATCGCAAGAAACTCGTCAAGCACGGCATTCACCGTATCCTGATCAACACCCTGCACAGAATACATGGCGGTTCCTAAATGCTGAACTTCCTTAGGCGAGAGATTTCTGATAATCTCGGAAGCCTCATCTTCACCTAGCAGCATCATCAGGATGGCTGATTTCTGCGTGCCGGTAAGCTGTTCAAAAATGCTCAGCTCGTCATCATTTGTTGTTTCTACTGCCACGGCCATAACCTTCACTTCCTCTCTATCATAAGCGTTAGCTAATATAAGTTGCAATAGGGGGATTATTGCCCCCCATCGCCTCTATCTAGAGTGCCATATCCTTTTCCATCATTGCCTTGAACACGTTAGATACACGTCCGGCTTCATCTGCCACAATCATTCTGATCACAGCCACCTTGTCATCATAGGTATTTGCTGTATCCAGCATTTCGGCCGAGATTGCCTGTTTCTTCGGCTTCAGCTTGGCCTTGATATCCTCAAGGCTTTCACCCTCGCCTACTTCAATCTGGTCTAGGTCAACTTCCTCGTCACCTGAAACAAGCTGGGATGAGGTGGCTGGTGCCGGAACCAGAATACGGTGTAGCAATGGACGCACGATGCCCAAAATCACAATCGCAAGTATCAGGATAATGGCAAGCTGGTTAATCGCTGTGCGAACCCATTCGGCGTCATACCATGGGGCTGATACACCTTCTAGCTCTGTCATGAAGGGCGAACTTGATACTGTCAGGCTGTCGCCTCTGTTAATATCAATGCCAATTGTATCTGCCACCAGACGTTCAATCTTCTGCCTTGTTTCATCAGAAATTGGCACAGAAGTCTGCTCGCCTGTTTCAGGGTCTGCGATCATCTGGTCACGCACCAGAACAGCGGCGTTGATTTTCTGAATCCGGTGAGACGGCTTCTGTGTGTTTGACACAGTCCGGCTTACCTCATAGTTCTTTACCTCGCTTGACGAGCTGGCACGAATATTATCAGGCGCACCCGGGTTCGGGTTTTCTGTATTTACATCCGGTGCCAGAGGCGGTGTGTTTGATACAGCGCCCGGAATACCGACAGCAGGCGTTTCACGAGATACATCCTGGGTATTCTGTTCAGACCGCAGAGCATTGCCTTCAGGGTCGACAATTTCTTCTGTTACTTCTGAGCGGGTGAAATCAATATCCAGATTAACCTGTGCGTTTACATTGCCCGGACCTACGATTGGTGTCACCAGCGAGATAATCCGCCGACGATAAATATCTTCCATCCGCACCCTATGTTCAAGCTCGGCATTATTCAACATGCCGACAGCGGTTTGCGAGCTATCGGACAGCAAAGCACCATTATGGTCGATAACCGATACATTTTCTTTTGCCAGCTTTGGCACAGATGATGAAACCAGATGGATAATCGCCTGAACCTGCGAACGGCCAAGCACCCGCCCATGGGCAAGCTGAACAAATACAGAAGCTGTTGCTTCTTCTTCCTGTCTGATAAAGACTTCTTTTTCAGGTATGGCCAGATGCACGCGGGCGGCAATCACATTTTCGATTTCTGCGATTGATCTTGCCAGCTCCAGCTCCTGACTTTGCTTCAGTTTCATGCTTTCAACCGAACGTGACGAGCCCATCTGGATGGTGTCCAGATTTTCATATCCTGTAGGCACAATTGACGGTAGCCCCTGAGAGGCCAGCATGATGCGCGAGGAGTGATAATCGCTTGTCGGCACCAGCACGTCGCCTGTTGTCGGGTCAAGAGAGACATTGACACCAGCATTTTTCAGCGCATCCAGTACCCGCGATTTTTCATTTTCCGGCAGAGAGGAATATAGGGTTGTGCGTGTTGGCTGCTGCAGCATGAAATAGGCTATCAGGCCAAATATAATCACAAGCCCGGCAACAATTGTCGGTACGGCGCGTCTTACTGCCGGCTGCTGGCTTACTTCCTGCATCCGTGAAATCAGACTGCCTGTCTGGCTGAGAACACCTGTTGATGACGTGGGTGTCATATCTGTTCTATTTGCTGCTAGCTCTGCCATTTTCTCTCTCCGTGACGGGTCTCACGATTATGTGTTACTGTTTCAGTTTGGGGGTATGTGGAAAGCCAACCCCGGGGAATTACCAGCCCCTATACTGGCATATTCATAATATCTTTATAGGCGGTCAGGACTTTGTTTCTGACATTCAATGTCATGTGAAACCCAAGTGATGATACCTGCTGGTTTAACATCACCTTTGTTAAGTCTGTCTCTCGTCCGAGTTCGAAATCTCTGGTTGTCCGCGCCGAGACATTCTGGGCTTCGGCAACAGACTGAATTGCAGATGCCATCCGGTTTGAAAAATTGACCTGATTACGCTCAGACGGCATCACATTGCCAGCATGCGCCAATAGCTGGTCCCGCAGGCTTTGCGCGCCCTGTGCCGAGGCCAGTTTGGCAATAGGATCAGGCCGGCTGGCGGCAGTGATGCTGTTCAATGTTGATGACAGGTTTGAAATTTTATCTACCATGTTGACACCTTTTGATGAGATTTGCCTATCTGCTCAAAATACTGTTATGCCTGAAGTTGCTGGTCCGAATATTCGTGGCCTGCGGGGCTAAGCCGCTGACCGTCAAATACGCCATCAACCATAATATCTGCAGATGTAATGACCCCGTCACTGCACAGAACAAGTGCGCGCTGAAGTACATTTTCAAGCTCTCTTACATTGCCTGGCCAGCTATAATCCATCAGCATCTTCACAGCTGAGGCATCAAGCGCAGGAATGGCATCGCCTTCGATTGCATGGCGCTTCAACAATACGGTGCTGATCGCCACAATATCATCTTTACGTTCAGCCAGATGGCAAGTAGATAGCGGAAATACGTTGAGACGATAAAATAAATCTTCTCTGAATTTGCCTGCCTTTACATCCGAGAGCATGTTTCTGTTTGTGGTTGCAATGACACGTACATCAACATCAACCTCTCGCTGGCTGCCAAGCGGTGTTACTTTGCGTTCCTGCAAGGCACGAAGCAGTTTTGCCTGCAGACTAAGCGGCATTTCTGAAATTTCATCTAGCAGCAAGGTACCCCCGTCAGCTGCTCTGAAAATGCCCTTATTGGCTGTTGATGCACCTGTGAATGAGCCTTTTTCATGACCAAACAGAATAGCCTCAAGCATATTTTCGGGGATAGCAGCGCAATTCACAGCCACAAAGGGCGCTTCTTTGCGAGCTGACTGATGATGGATGAATTTTGACAATACTTCCTTGCCGGTACCTGTAGGCCCGTTAATAAACACCGTTACATCTGTCTTTGAGACTTTCTGGGCAAGTGCCATCAGATCTAGACTGGATTTATCTGCAACTGCCACATGTTCATTATCAAGCAGCAGACTTGCCGCCATCTGCACAGAATAATTATGCGCAATATCTGGCTTCAGCATCTCGTCACTGCAATCAGAAGCGGCCATGTTCAGCATGATAATTGCACCGCGCATCTCATGGGTGACCGAAAAGCCTGCAGCAGCATCGTCACCTACCACCAGCACCTTGGCTGCTTTCATTGCAAGTGCTGCCTCAATAATGGCTGACTGGCCGCCACATGCCTCTGCATAGGCCGCACTGCACACAAACGCATCAACCGGCTTGGCCGGCTTATCTGCAGTAGGGCTATCTGCCGCATCATGCCAGATTACCTCGCCCATACGTCGGTTAAGGGCAAGCGCCAGCTGGTCTGCGGCGCGAAGCTCAGATTTCTGAATTGATATAATTGCCACTGTTCTATCCTCAAAAAAACACATCAGACGCAGTGACAAAGGCAAAATGCAGGCCAATCTCTGGAGAAAAATTCACCTTATTTGTTAAGTTATTGTTTTTTATGAATTTATTTTTTACACTTTAGAAGCTCATTTTTTTGACATTTCTAATTTAGTGTTTAATACTGTAACGGAATTTTGACGCTTTCAGATAGGTACTTCCGGATAGGGTCAATATGTTGCTTGCTGGCGTAACAGGGATATAGATGACAGCACTTGATGATATTCTGGTAGGCCAGTCCGCGCCTATGCGTGAAATCAAACGGCTGATTGAGCTGGTTGCCCCATCTACCACCACTGTTCTGGTTCAGGGCGAGACAGGCACTGGCAAAGAGCTGGTTGCCCAGGCCGTGCATACACTCTCAGGCCGCACTGGCCCGCTGGTTTCGGTGAATTGTTCTGCGATACCATCCGAGCTTCTGGAATCAGAGTTGTTCGGTCATGAAAAAGGTGCCTTTACAGGCGCAGAAAAAACCAGAGCCGGCCGGTTTGAGATGGCCTCAGGCGGCACCCTGTTTCTAGATGAAATTGGCGATATGCCGCTAGCGCTTCAAGCAAAATTGCTTCGTGCGCTTGAATCCCGCACAATTCAGCGCGTAGGCGGCGGCAAAGATGTGGCTGTTGATTTCAGGCTGGTATGTGCCACTCACCAGAATATTGAAAGCCAGATTGACGCTGGCGATTTCAGGGCAGATTTATATTACCGTATCAATGTTTTTCCGCTCAGCATTCCGGCACTGGCTAACCGTGCTGTAGATATTCCGCAACTGGTCGAACGGCTATGTACACTGATAGCAGAGGCAGATGACACTGTTTCACTGCCTGAATTTGCAGATACAGCCTTTGCCGAGCTGATGCGCTATCCATGGCCGGGTAATGTGCGCGAATTGCGAAATCTGATGGAGCGTGCCTGTCTGCTATATCCGGGGCGCCCGATTAGTGGTGATGATGTCCGGAATAATCTGCTCAGGATAAAGGTGCCAGACCCTGTCGAAGAACAGGAAGCTTTGTGGGATATTACCTCTGATTTTGAACCGGTTGGCATAGAACAGACAGATACAGAAGAAGATAAGCTGCCCATCCCGCACCCAAGCCATTACCGTGAATGGTTTGCCTTTTTTGACAATATCGATTTACGGCGGCACCTTCAGGATGTGGAGATTGTGCTGATTGAAGCAGCACTTGAAAAATCCGAAGGAATGATTTCAGCGGCGGCAGATAGTCTGAAATTGCGCCGTACCACCTTAATAGAAAAAATGAAAAAATATGTAATCGAAAAGCCTGTCTAGGGCTGACCGATACACTATCTACGCACCCTAGCGCTGCATGTAGGCTGTCTGTACTTTGCGTGTCTGGCTTTGCCTGAAGGTCATATCATACATATCATCTTCAACTGACTGGATCAGGCGCGCATTATCTTTTGCGCATCCTTCGATAAATTCGAAGAATCCTGCGTCAATTGTCGATGGGTCCATCAGACATAAATCTTTCAGAATATCCTGACGTGCTTTATCTAGAAGCAGGGCACGGCTGAAATCTTTATTTTTGATGGCATCGGCGATATGTCCGTTCAGTTCGGTGAACTGGGACTTAATTTCTGCCATCTTCGTCATTCTTTTTGCCAATCTCTTCCCACGCGTCACGAATTTCGCTCAGGAAATCTATTGCCTGATAGGTGCCTGTCGGTTTGCCTTCTTTCAAATCTGACAGTAATTGCTGTCTGCCATATTCGTAAAGCTGAAACAAATTATTGGCAATATCGCCACCTTTTTCAAAATCTAGCGAGCTTTGCAGCGCATAGATGATGGTAAGCGAGCGGGCGAAATGCTTTGATTTTGTCTCAAGATCGCCGCCTTCCTTCAAATCTGCATTATCTGCAAATAATCTCATAGATTTCAGGAGTTCATTGAACATTGTAAGCACAATGAAATGCGGATCTTCTGTTTCCTGAAGCGCCTGCCGTTCGGTATTTTGATAGGCTTGTGTAATTTTACCGTAATTCATCGCTATTGCCCATTTTGCTCAACCCTTGCCAAGATTACCGTTCCTTGATAGATTTTGCGGGTTATGTTATTTCCGCTGACCCAAGAACGGCCTCCTACGCGCCTGTCGCAGTCACAGCAGACTACCTCCGAGGTGCTGTCAACACAGACGCGCAGTTACGATGCAAGCTCTGTGCCAACACAAAAGCAAACGACACAGGGTGTAGAAGCTTTACTGGAAGCACCCAGAATTGCACCACAATTTTCAGGACTGTCACTTGGCCAGATACGTTCCAGCCGTCAGGCACCCTCATCTGTTGTCACAGAACAGTTTCTGGCATCACGGATATCACTGTCACCTGCCTATTTTGAGCATACCGCCTCTAGTCGAGCTGAACGGATTTCAAATTTATATGCAGATGCACCGCGTTTCAGAAACCAGCTAGATATTCTGGCCTAACTTTTTTAGATATATCCGCACCACTGCCTAGCCATGTTCAATGCGCTGAATATCGCGTTGCGTATCAAGATAGGCAGAAAACACGTCCCCTTCGGTCACTATCCCTGCCATCTGCGTGCCATCTTCTGATAATACGGGGATGGTTTCACCCACAAAGTCGGCCGCGCGCTCTATTGCTGTCTGCAAACTGTCATTCACCGAAATAGCGATATGATCAGATGCTGCCAGACTGCCTGCCGGCTTGGCGCGCTTTGTGTTGACAAGATCATATAGCATCACCTTGCCAATATAATTGCCCTGCACATCAATACAATAAGCCTCCGTCTGCTGGCCTTTTGTCATCATATCAAGCACCGTGCCTGCACTAGTCTCAGGGGTGAATGACAGATATTGCTGTGAGATAATATCCGTGATGGTACGGGCGCTCAGCTCAAGATGGCTCCTGCCTCTGGAAATATCTATCTTGCGATTACTAAGTTGCTGATCAAATAGAGAATGGCCAAAGCTAATATGGCTAAGAAAGGTAGCCACCACAACGCTCAGCATGGCGGCCACAGCAAAATCATAGGATTGTGTCAGCTCAAATACCAACATTACCATAGCTATGGGCGCGCCGACAATTGTGGCAGATAGCGCAGCCATCCCTGCCACCATCAACAGCAACACAGATATGTCAAAGCCTATCATATTCAGACAGAGCGCCAGCATGCCGCCAGCCGCCGCGCCAATAAATAATGCTGGCGAGACAAACCCGCCAACAAAGCCGAAACTGCTGGCAATCAGTACCGCAACTATTTTTGATATCAGCAAAATAGCCAGCATGGACGCTGTATACTGACCATCCAGCATCGCAGAAATTGCAGACATGCCAAGCCCAAAGGTTTCAGGTACGGCTGTTGCGATTATGCCAAGCAGAACCACACCAGACAGACCTATCTGCCAGACAGAAAAGCGGCTTGCGGCCAGCCAGCCAGATAATCTTAGCTGTGAGGCCATCAATATAATGGCAATCACCGCAAATAATACACCGCCCACCAGCAAGGCAGGCACCACCATCAGCAAATCATATTCCCGCAATTCAATTTGCAGAAAACTATAACTGCCAAACAGCCAGCTATTCAACGCAGAGGCTGTAATGCTGGCAATCGCAATCGGGGCAATCGCGCGCGCCGAAAAATGGCGCAATACTGCTTCATGGGCAAAAATAATCCCTGCAATTGGTGCCTGAAAGCCAGCCGAGATAGCGGCCGCGACCCCGCAACCGATAAATACGTCATTTGATAATCCGGCACGAACAAGCCGCTGGAACAGACTGCCAAACAGCGCACCCATATGCACAATCGGACCATATTGCCCCAGAGAAGCACCACCGCCAAGCGAGGCAAGCGCCGCCAGCATCGAGGCCAGACCCTGACGTGGCGGCAAGGCGCCATCTGCGCGATGCACCACATAAATGGCATCGGCAGGGCCTTGCCATTTATCTATCCTAAATAGCACCGCTATCAGCCTGACCAGCAGAAATCCCCCCAGCAGCCATATAAAAGGCAGCAGAATATCTATCAATTCATTGCTAACTGCATTGAAATAATCCTGCTGTCCCATAT
>WTJO01000002.1 GCA_011524805.1 Alphaproteobacteria bacterium | reverse complement strand
AGCTTGCACTGTTCAGCATCAGCAAGGGATTTGCGCTGCAGATGATTGAGGTAAGTGGACGCAACCACACAGAATCTGCGGCTATCCGCTCGGTGCTGGCTAAATGGCGTGACCAGTCCATTTTCTCCATTGACCTTACTGCGATTCGCCGTGAATTGCTTGACCTTGGATGGGTGAAAGATGCTGTAGTCAGTCGACACCTGCCAGACAAGCTGACCGTGAAACTGATTGAACGTCATCCTGTTGCCCTGCTGCAAACCCCGGCCGGTCATCAGCTAATCGATGAGGCTGGCGTGATAATCAGTGGGGCAAATGTTTCTGCCTTTTCACATCTTGTAGTTGTTTCAGGAAAAGGGGCAGCCGAACGCACAAATGTGCTGCTGGGCATGTTGGAATCAGAGCCTGAAATTTTTGCAGATGTATGGGCGGTTCAGCTGATAGCAGAACGAAGATGGGATGTTCATATGCGTTCTGGGCTAACAATAAAGCTTCCAGAAGAGGACCCGGTTCTTGCCTGGTCGCGTCTGGCTATACTAGAACGGGATACAGCAATAACAGAGCGTGATCTTGCCGCAATTGATCTGCGGGTTCCTGGCCAACTTGTGGTTGAGCCGAATATCCCTATCAGAGGCAATGGGAGCAAGACATGATTGTCTCATCAAAAATGACTACTCGCAGCCCATTCGGAATTTTGGATATTGGCTCTTCAAAGCTGGCCTGTCTCATCGCTCAGCGTTCATCAGCGAATGACATCCTATTGCTGGGTCAGGCCATGCATGCCGCAGAAGGGGTAAAGCAGGGCGAAATTACTGATATGAATAAGTTCAGCACAGCTGTTGGAAAAACCGTTAGCGCAGCTGAACGCAATGCTGACATCACTATATCCACAATTCATATTGTCACGCCAGGTGGCAATCCTGCAGTGACCAAACATGTCCAGACCATTGACATTCATAATCAGGTTATTAGCCGTCGCGACATTCAGCGGATTGCGCACGCTAACAGTCATCAGAATCTACCGATAGGACACGTACGAATTCAGAACCAGCCTGGATTGTACCAGCTCGACGATCAAAGGCAGATTGAAAACCCGCTTGGCATGTGTGGACGGCAACTCAGCCTTGAATTTTCACAGCTGTCAGTCTCTCAGACCAGTTATGTGAATTTTTCTCAGGCTGTCCAGCAATGCCATCTGGAACTGGGTTCAATCCATCACAGCGCAGTTATGGCAGGCCATGCCTGTCTGACCGAAGATGACCGCGAGCTGGGCACCCTTTTAATTGACTTTGGTGGCGGCACAACGTCTGTTGCGATTTTCTCCGAAGGACAACTCCGTTTTGCCGGCACCATCCGTATAGGCGGTCTGAATGTAACCCGTGATATTGCAAAGATGCTGTCCATCTCTATTAGTGAGGCCGAACGGCTGAAAGCGATTGAGGGTTCTGTTCTGCCTACCACAACCAGTGCAGAACAACTTAAAAGCCTGACTTTTCCCAGTCAGGGCGATAATTTTGTGCTTTCGAATGTTGTCTCTGCTGGAGATCGCCTCACCCTCCCCGGGGGACAAGTGATTCAAAGACAATTTTTAAGTGACATTATCAGAACGCGCTGCGAAGAAATTCTGGAAGCCGTAGACCAGCTGCTGCATACAAATGGTCTGGGACCAGCCCGCACCTATAATCTGGCACTGACAGGCGGGGCTAGTCAGTTGACTGGTATGTCAGATTTCGTCTCTGAATTCTGGAACAAGGCTGTTGCGCTAAGGCCGCCAGCCCCTTTGTCTGGACCAGACGGACAAATTTCGGGTGGGTCTTTTTCTGCCTGTATGGGCCTTGCCCGTTATATTCAATCTGCTGAAGACGAGATCAGGCAGACGCCGCTCTCCAGTGACTCTAACCCCGGCCTGTTTGGTCGTCTTGGCAACTGGTTCAAGGAGAATGTGTAACGCATAACTTTACCACTCAATTTCAGTTTTTTCAGCATCATGATTGCTTCTGATCTGCACAGACCCGGATCGGCGCAGTCTCTAACTTATCGCCGGTCTGAACAAAAGACTCAACAACCCCATAGCAAAGGGAGAATATCATGACTATTAATCTCAGTGTTCCTCAGACAATGCAGGAATTACGACCGCGAATCACAGTGATCGGTGTTGGCGGTGCGGGCTGCAACGCTGTTAACAATATGATCGACGCCAATCTCGAAGGTGTAGATTTTCTAGTCGCCAATACCGATGGACAGTCACTAGCCCATTCAATGGCCCCCCGAAAAATTCAGCTAGGCACCAGCCTGACCGGTGGCCTAGGCGCAGGATCAAAGCCAGAAATGGGCCGCAAGGCAGCTGAAGAATCACTTGATGAAGTGCTTGCAGAGCTTGCAGACAGCCATATGGTATTTATCACAGCCGGCATGGGCGGTGGCACAGGTACAGGG
>WTJO01000168.1 GCA_011524805.1 Alphaproteobacteria bacterium | reverse complement strand
TGTACCACTTCTGTATCACTGTCACACTTATAAGACCGTACAGGAGCGGATTTTGAAATCTGAAAATAAAAAACCCACAGAAAACACTATAGGGAAAGTTGGCAGACCAGCAGGATTGACAGAACGTCAAAAGACTTTTGCCAAGTTTTATGTCGAGGGTAGGCACAGCAACGCAGAGTGTGCAAGGCTGGCAGGGTATGCAGAAAAATCTGCCAGAATACAGGCCAGCAAATTGCTCAACGGCACAGACTTTCCAGAAGTTGTCGAACTGATAAAAGAACTTAAACAGGCGGCTGAAAGAAAATATGGCGTGACCCTGATGCATCAGCTTAAACGTCTGGACGAACTGTCGAGGGGTGCGGAAGAAGCAGGGCAATACTCTGCCGCAATCAACGCTGAGAAAATCCGCTCCGCTCTGGGCGGTCTTACTATTGACAGGCGTGAACAGCAACATATCCATCAGCTTGACAACATGAGTAAACAGGACATCGTCGCACGTTTGGCAGAACTGCGGAAGTCATACCCACACGCATTCATTGAAGGGGAAATAGCAGATGCCAAAGTCATTGAACACAGAGAGGAAACTGTGGCTGTCTTTGAAGAAGTCCCTGCCGAAAAAGACCCATTGCCAACGGATTGAGAACCGTGTTTCAGAAGGGATGCCAGACTGTTATCTGTGCATTGATGGCGTACCTGTATGGGTTGAATTAAAAATAACAAAAAATAACGCAATCGAGATACAACCCTCACAGATTGCATGGCATACCAGTCATTCTCGCTGTGGTGGCGTAAGTTTTTTTCTTGCTTACAGCCCCTCTGAGAGGCTTGCTTTTTTATTTGACGGGGGTCTTGCAGCCCAGATCCAAGGTGCGAGGTTCGATGACCTGCGGCCTGCGGCCTTATTCTCTGGTGATCTAGATTCTTGTGCCTTGAACCTGCGACCTGCGGCCTGCGCCCGTTGGTCTTTATAAAAGAGTGGGCCACCTGCGTCCTGCGCCTGCGGCCCAAAGTTATTGGAGAATCTAAAATGATCATGATCAGAATAAGAGATGCCCAGACTGATGTCAATAATCAGCCTGGGCAATGTGCTCTAGTGTTTGGGATAAGATACGGTTTTGACTTCACGCGACCAGCAAGCGCGGCAATCGCCACAGTAGCCAAGGTCAATCTTGCCTATCTGTTTTTCTTTCTTTGCGGTTTCGTATTCGTCGTGTGATATCATTTCACCGTTCTTTTTTGTCCGGTAAGCTTCACACAGTTTGCCAATTGGCGCGGCCTTGTCTGTTATAACCGCGCTGGAATTTGTCCAGTCTTTGGGCGGAGCTTTATCAATCATCGTCGCGCTGTATCTGATGACAGCATTATCTGGCAAGCTTTCCATTTTTAAGGCTTGTTGCCATAGCTTGCGTTCTTTGGTTGGTATCCAGTGTTTTTTGTTAGGCGTTAACCTGCACACGGCAATAATTTTAAGACAGTGTGCGACGCTATGAACGTCGCCTGAATCCCACCAGCGATGTTCTGTTGCCCGTCGTCTATTTAATTCTGCGACCATTACGGAAACAAAATCTGGTGAGTTTAACAAGTCCAGTCTGTATTCCATAGCGTTCTGAACGCTAGGCCATATATATGCGCCTTTTAATGCATAGCATTCAAAACAAACTGAGCCGGGAATTTTTGCTAGTACTGAGCCAGTCACGCAATGCTGCGCCGGTATTGAAAAGCTAGTACCCGGCATTTTTGACGGTTTAGAAAGTATTGCAACCATGTTTTATTCTCCTGTTGTTATGGTCTCTTTATTGTATGGGATATTCCCACATTATGCAAGTCTTAATCCTGCGACCTGCGGCCTTGTTCTTTTGTGTAATCCTGCGACCTGCGACCTGCGGCCTCGCGCTTTATATATGAAAAAAATTTTTTAAAACGAAACTGGGCCAGCTTGCGCTGGCCCAGTACGGGAGAAACTCTCTAATCTTCTCTGTCAATTTTAAACAGTACGTTGCAATTCTCATCCATGAAGAACGTAAATTCATGGTCTCCTGTCTTCACTTTCAACAGTCTTGTTTTATTCTCGCTGTCTTCGTTTAACCATTCGGTTGAGATGGTAACGTCCTTACCGTCCGTGTGAATTGAAGTTGATGATGATGACATTATGCAATCTCCTTGTCATATGGTTGGATCAGGTCATCCGCCTGACTTTCTATCTGGGCTAAGTCCTCAGCCCACTCAGCAATTTGCTCTGCCAATTCTTCAAAGGCGTCAGCAACGTGCTGGTTTTTATGCTCCATGCTATCCAGATGTAAGTCCTGTGACAGCTCCTCTGCGATGGCACGAGCCTCGCATACTGCGCTGGCTAGTTTCCTTGCCTGTTTGATTGCCATTGTATCTAACATTTTTATTCTCCTAATGTTGTTACCCATTTTGGGTAGTTGTCCCCATAGG
>WTJO01000127.1 GCA_011524805.1 Alphaproteobacteria bacterium | reverse complement strand
AAAAATATTCTGTTTATCATGTTTGATCAGCTCAGATTCGACTATCTAAGCTGTACAGGACACCCTCATCTGCATACTCCAAATATTGACTGGCTGGCCGAACAGGGGGTGCGCTTCACAAACTGTTATGTTCAGTCGCCTGTATGTGGTGCCTCCAGAATGAGCTTTTATACAGGACGCTATGTAAGCTCGCATGGTGCGTCATGGAATGGTATTCCGTTAAAGGTAGGTGAACAGACAATGGGTGACCATCTCAGAGAGGCAGGGATGGATGCTATTTTGGTAGGTAAAACCCATATGAAAGCAGACGCCAAGGGAATGGCGCGGCTGGGGCTGGCACCAGACAGCATTATCGGTGCAAGAGTGGCAGAATGCGGATTTGATATTTTCACACGGGATGACGGGCTGTGGGCCATTGGCCCTGACGGCACCTATTCACCGCTTGAGTCAGCCTATAACAAATATCTCAAAGATAAGGGATATGATGGCGATAATCCGTGGCATGATTATGCCAATTCCAGCATTGACGAGGATGGCGATATCGCCTCTGGCTGGCTATATAAAAATGCGAATCTACCAGCCAATATACGCGAAGAAGATTCTGAAACGCCGTGGCTTACCAGAGAGACAATCGAATTTCTGAAACAGAAAAAGGCTGAAAATGGCAGGCCGTGGATGTGCCATGTATCTTATATCAAGCCGCACTGGCCATATATTGTCCCCGCGCCCTATCATGATATGTATGGGCCGAACAGTTTTATCCCTGTGGTGCGTGACCCTTCAGAGCTGGAAAATCCGAATCCTGTCTATGAGGCCTTTGCTACAAATATTATTGGCACGGCATTTCATAAAGATGAAGTCAGGCAGAATGTTCTATCTGCCTATATGGGCTTGATTAAGCAGATTGATGACCAGATGGGCGTATTATTTGATCACCTGAAACAGACAGGCCAGATAGATGATACGCTGATTGTTATCACGTCTGATCATGGTGATTATCTTGGCGATCACTGGCTAGGGGAGAAAGATTTATTCCATGCGCAATCAGTAAAGGTGCCATTGATAATTTATGATCCGTCCGAGGCAGCAAATGCAACGAGGGGCACTGTTTGCGATGCGCTAGTCGAAGGTATTGACCTTGCCGCCAGCTTTATAGATATGCATACAGGTTCTGTGCCAGATGAAGTGGTAGAGGGACGTTCGCTCCTGCCATTTTTGAGAGGCGAGACAGTTGAGAGCTGGCGCTCATTTGCAGTAAGCGAATATGATTATTCTATGTCACCTATGGCAAATAAGCTAAAGGTCAGTGCAAAAGATGCCCGCCTTTACATGATAGCAGATACCAAATTCAAGATGATGCATTCAGAAGGTGGCATGCCGCCGATGCTGTTTGATCTGCAAGAAGACCCGCTTGAGCTAGATGATAAGGGGCGTGATCCTGATTATCAGCATGTTATCGATGCCTATTATGAAAAATTGCATGAATGGGCGATGCGATGCTCGCAAAGAACAACCTATTCAGATGAGGCGCTTGTTTCAATGCGGGGCGCATCACGGCGCAAAGGGATTGTGCTTGGGTTGCTTGATGAACAGGATGCCGAAGCTGATATTTTGAATGCCTATAGAGGGAAAGCCCGCCAGCGTCATATATAGACCCCTATAGCTGGCGATGATAGCCTGTCAGTCTTCATCAATCTGTATGGGGTGTGCTAGTGTCATCATCAGCAGGGTAAAGGGGATAAGTGCTGTTGTACCAATTATCCAGCTATCTGATCGTTCGACCAGAAAGGTGAAATATACAGGCCCAAGCAGCATGCCCAACCCCTGAATCTGGAACATCCATGCCGTCAAAATGGGAATATTGGCAGGTGCGGTTTTCTGCCGGCTAATAACATAAAAACAGACAGGTGGAATCCCGCCGGAAATCATGCCAAACAGCAATAATATCATCAGAAAATAAACTGGCAATGACGAGAGGATAACCAGCATCACAAGTAAAGCAGTCAAACCTGTTCCGGTAAGCAGTACTAGCCTGGCGGGGCGCCAGTTGCGTTGTAGAAGCTGTCCACACAAAATGTTGCCAGCAAAATTCAACAGGCAGAATATCACTGTAAAATAGGACGCCCACGACAGGCTAAGCCCGACAATCGACTGGTTAAAGACAGGCATAAGCTGAACTAATGCCTGATAAACAAGCGAATGTGCTGCAAAGACAATCCCCAGAATGCCCACAATCTTATTACGTATTGCCGACAAAAAAGCGTCAAGCTGAAGTGTGTTTTCGGCCTGCTCAGGGTCTTTTGGAATTAGCAAAAAGGCAAGGGCCAGCACCACAAGCGTAACCCATAACCCTGCCTGCCATACAGCCTGCCATGACCCCATATCCAGAAGCAGGGGCGCAAATAGCAACGCAACGGCATTGCCTAGCGGCATGAATCCGCCCCATACCCCCATAATAGCACCTCTGCGTACAGGGTGGGTATGTTGTGAAAGAATAGAAGGTCCGGTTAGCATAATCGCAATAAGGCTAATGCCCTCAATCATTCTGCCAATAAACAATCCGGCAACTGTCTGGCTTATCAGGCTGATTGCCGTGCCAGATGCTGCGATAGCCATTGCCAGAAGCAAAATCCGTCTGGCGCCAATTACACGCACAGCACTTGCAAGCATCATTGCAGACAGCACAATGAGGGTTGCAAATAAAGAAGCTAGAAGCCCGACCTCGGATAGAGATAATCCGAAACTAGCCTGTAAGGTCTGAACAGTAGGTGCCAGTTTGGCAATATTCATGCTGTTCACTGCACCGCAGGCCAGAATAATGCTGACCAGCCTTATATCCTGAACCGCGCTTGGATAGTCCCCTGTCCCCTGCTGAGGTAAGGTCACGATATTCTGGCCATTGGTACGTGATAGAAAACCATCTAGCCTTGTTCTTCCAGCCTGTCTGTTGCAGGGGCAGGGCGGGGCGATAGTCCGGAAAGCTGATCATATATCTCGTTGCTCATCTCAAAACTGGCCGCCGCCAGAGAAGGCCGAAGCTGTGCCTCATTACGGGCGCTAATAATGGGTGAGGTAATCGCATTATGCTGTGCCACCCACGCCACGGCCAGCGTTGCCGGCTCAACACCTGCTTCATTTGCCATCTGCATCAGCCCATTTGCGGCATCATGCATCCAGTTCTGACCATAGCGTGTTTTATATTTTTCATCCCAGTCTAGCCTGCCTCTGGCATTATCATCCTGTGCAGATGCACCATATTTGCCTGTCAGCAACCCACCGCCAAGCGGGCTATAGCTAATCACGCCAATCTGCTCAGCTTCGGCCATAGGCAGAATTTCAACCTCCGCCTGACGTTTCACAAGATTATACATTGGCTGCAAAATCTCAATTTCGGGATAGCCATGCTGGCGGGCAATTGCCTGTGCTTTCATTATCTGCCATGCCGCAAAATTCGATACGCCAAGATGATAGAATTTACCTTCTTGTTTCAACTGTGCGAGCGCAGCAAAACTGTCTTCAAGCGGCGTGTCAGCATCAAACATATGCAGGAAAAAAATATCTGTAAAATCCTGTTTCAGACGGGTCAGGCTGGTCTCTAGCTGGCTTCGCAGATTATCTGGCGAGCTGCCGCCCACTGCACCTGCTTTGGTAACAATGATAAGCTCGTCTCTGTGGGCTGTTATCAGCTGGCCAAGAATCTCCTCGGATCTGCCCTGATTATATACAAAGGCTGTATCAAAAAAATTGATGCCAGCCTCACGACAGGCATGATACATGGCCGCGCTATCTGCCTCATCAGCGCCTGCGCCAAATTGCATTGTGCCAAAACATAATGATGAGGGGGTTAGCTGGTTGGGGCCATAGGCCGGTCGGTTGCTCATAATCTGTCCTTTTTAGCTGTTTTGGCGTTCTGGATCTTTTGCGCGGTACGCCGCCAGCCAGCCAAGAGAGGCATTGGTATCTCCGCCGGCAGGCTTATATTCTGCGCCAACTGGCTGGTGATAGCCAAGTGATTTTATATGCTCAAAGATATAGGCATAATTTATCTCGCCGTTATCAGGTGCGCCCCTGTCTGGCACAGAGGCAAACTGGATATGGCCAATAATATCCATATCAGTTTCAAGCTGGCGGCATACATCACCCTGCATTATCTGCACATGATAACAGTCAAACATCAATTTCAGATTATCTTTGCCAACCTGCTGAATGATATCTTTGGCATGGTGCGTATCAGATAGGAAATAATCAGGCGCATCAAAATGGTTAAGCGGTTCTATCAGAATGGTTTTATGATTGCGCGCAGCCATGTCACAGGCATAGGACAGATTTGTAACAAAGCAATCCTGTGCCTGTTTGCCTGAGGCAAAGCCAGCCATTGCGTGGATGTTCTGCGTATCAGTCGCAACAGCGTAGGCAATCGCCTGATCTATTGCCTGTTTTGCGTCATCTTCTCTGCCGGCCAGTGCAAGCAGGCCATTTTCGCCGGCATTGCCCCTGATCGTATTCAGGCCAAGCATCTTCAGCCCTGTATCTGATAATGCCGTATTCACAGTTTCAACATCTGTATCATATGGCCAATGGCATTCCACCGCATCAAAGCCGGCATCACAGGCAGCATAAATTGCCGCATCAAGCGGGCGGTCAGTCCATAAAAACCCCAGATTTGCAGAAAACGTCAACTTAGCCATTGCGCTTATATCCAAGCTTGCTGCCCTATCGGCAGTGATGGAAATTTAATCTAGTACCACTATACCCTGAGGTGTGCCAAGTGCAAAGGAAACAGAAGGTTCTGCTTTGCTGACAGTGCATAGATGGTCAACCTCAAGCGCGGATAACAGGTCTGTCAGCATGTCAGGTTCGGGATGGGTGAGCTGTATCGCTTCCAGTTTGATGCCCAGTTGAACCATATTTTGGCTAGGGTGCATATCTTTTGGCCATTCGATAAAAAAGGGAATAAGCCCGCCCATCAGAAGATTGCCCTGCTGTGGCACAGTCAGCCGCCAGCGTAAATCATCTCTGCGCAATTCTAGAATCTCGCCCAGATCAACAGGGCTGTTTTCGACTGTCCTGTCTAGATTGTCAGTAGCCACTATCCAGCACAGGGCACGTGGCCGAGATGTCAGCCTGTCTGAAGTGTGTTGCTCATCCAGTGAGAACCAGCGTGGCCTGTCTGGCGCAGATGCTGCGTTATCAATGGAAATAAGCTCAAAATAGCACCCGTCGCCTAGTCCCATCAGACAATTATGCGTGCCCATTAAGTCATGCTTGCCGCCGGCAGGTACATCAACACCGATTTTACTCTGAAGATAGGCTGTACCATCTGCCAGAGATGAAGCGCCAATGGCGATATGGTCAATACGGTTTGGCATTAATAGCTTTGTGCCAGCCGCCATTTAAGGTAGGCAAGGCTTTCTATCGGCTCATATTTTGCAGGCTCGTCTCTTAGATTGCTGATGATAGTGCCGGGGGCAGGATCAACAAAATGGGGCATTGAATATCGTGGCTGGTCAATATGGCTGTTCACAACCCGGTGTTTGGTAGAGACAAAATAGTCATTTGTCCATCGTTGCAACAAATCACCAATATTGATAATCACCCCATTTTTGACAAACGGAACAGGGTGCCATGTGCCGTCAAGATCGCATACTTCAAGACCGGGCACGTCATTAATCTGCCATAGAAGCGTAATGGTGCCATAGTCACTATGCTCGCCAATCCGCATCTGTCCTGATTTGATAGGCCCGTCATAGGCAGGGTAATGGATAAAGCGGGTGGTAGAATGATTATGGATATGACAATGGGTAAGAGTATATTCAGGTACTTCAAGCACCTGCTCAAACAGTGATAATACAGACAGGGTAAGATTATCTGCCAGCATTACTGACTGGCTGGCAAGTCTGCTGAAATCTTGTATTTCTGAGGGCCATAACGCCTCAATCATCCGGAAATGATGGCTATAATTATAGCTTTCCTTCATATCGGCAGGGGCAGAGGGATCAACATTTTCCTTCTCCCAGCCGGTATAGCCAAGATTGGTATCAACGCCGCTATAGGGATATTTCATCTTTATATCTAGCGGCAGGTCAAAAAACTGTTTTGCCACGTCATGCCAGTCGGACATGATTTTTTGCGGCGCATCATCAAATGGGTTTTGAAACACAGCGAAGCCTACAGTTGTGTAGGCTTCGCGGATTTGTTCAAGAAGGTTATCTGATTTGAAGTCAATGACAGGAATCATAATAACAATCCTTTTATGTTGTGGCGATTATGCCAGCCTATCAGGTGCCTGGTACTGTAGCATCAATACCTTCAACATAATACATCATTGTATTTAGATGCACATCATCGGCAATTTCACCAGCTTTTAGCTGAAGATTGCCTTTATTGTCCTTGATAGGGCCTGTGAAAGCGTGGAACTTACCATCTCTGATAGATTCCTTCACTGCCTTGGCCTTTGCCGCAACATCAGCAGGCATGTTGGTGAATGGTGCCATAGCAACTGTGCCTTCATTCATATGTCCGAAATAGTCACCAGTTTCCCATGTGCCGTCAATTACCTGCTGGACACGTCTTACATAATATGGGCCCCAGTCATCAATGGTGGCAGTAAGCTGTGCTTTTGGTGCGAATTTGATCTGGTCACTTGCCTGACCAAAGCCAAACTTGCCAGCTTTCTGGGCAGCCTGCAACGGGGCAGGGCTGTCAGTATGCTGAGCCACCATGTCACATCCATCAGCCATCATCACTTCTGCGGCCTGTGCTTCTTTGGTTGGGTCATACCATGTGTTCACCCATACAATGTCAATGTCAACATTTGGGTTGACGCTTTTCGCACCCATATAATAGGTGTTGATTTCGCGGATAACTTCGGGGATTGGGAACGCGGCAACATAACAAATCTTGTTTGTCTTTGTCATCATGCCGGCAATGACACCCTGAACATGACGTGCCTGATACAGACGCAAGCCATATGTGGCCATATTGTCAGCCCGCTTAAAGCCTGTAGCATGTTCAAACTTCACATCCGGAAATTCTTTGGCTACTTTCAGCATTGAATCCATATAGCCAAATGAGGTTGCGAAAATAATATCGGTGCCTGATGATGCCATCTCACGCATCACACGCATCGCATCCGGACCTTCCGGCACGCTCTCAACATAGCTGGTTTCAACCTTGTCGCCAAAGGCGTTTTCAACAGATTGTCTGCCAATATCATGACGATATGTCCAGCCATGGTCACCAATCGGTCCTACATAAATAAAGCCGGCCTTTACCTTGTCTGCCTGTGCCGTGCCAACTGACAGCCCCAATGCCAACATCGCAGCTGATAATTTGAGTATAGATTTCATGTTTCTGCCTTTCTTGTCTGCAAGATTAGCTCTCGCCAACCACATAAATCTGAATGAAATGTGAAAAAAGAGTAGCATGAATTGTGTGCATGACTTAGCCAATATACAATATTTAGTAGCCAGAACAGGTTATGCCCTGTTTTTGCACAATTTTTTATCTAAATGGCTGTCGGCGCTATCGCAGATCTGGCAATATTCTGTCTGGCATAGATACGAATCAGCCAGACTAGCCAGCGAATCGAGGTTGTGGCAGTCCGGTAATATTCAGCCCTGTAATGGCCAGTAGTGCGCCTGCCTCCGGCTGGTCTGCCTCAGTGCCTGCAGTAAGGTCAAAGCCGATTGAACTGACAAACAGAATATCGCGATTGACACCACCAAACATAGGTTTTGTCGGCTTTTCAACAGGCACATCAATGGTCATGTCTATGTTGCCATCCGGCGTGATGCGGTATATCTGCCAGCCACCTACACCGGCCATCCAGTAGCATCCGTCACTATCAACAGTGCCGCCATCCGGCCTGCCGGCCAGTGCCGCCGTGTCAAAAAACAGGCGTGGACTGGAAGGGGTGCCGGTATCGACATCATAATCGCATTGCCAGATTGTGCGCACAGCCCTGTTACTATCCGAGAAATACATGGTGCCGCCATCAGCAGAGAAGGCAAGCCCGTTTGTTGTATATAGAACCTGATCCCACGGCCTGACAGATAAATCATGGTCAAGCAGATAGAAACAACCCTGTCTGTTTGGCTCGCCACCATCTTTCATGGTGCCTGCCCAGAAACGGCCTGCTGGATCAACAGTGCCGTCATTAAATCTGTTTTCGGCAATATCGGCCTCAGGGTCGGCAATCGGTGTTTTCTGGCCAGACGCAGGATCAAAGAAGTAAAAGCCTGATTTGGCGGCAACCACCAGACCGCCTGCCTCGCGCCTGCCAATAGAACCTACCGGCTCGCCAAAGTCATAGCTGGTGTTTGAACGGCTTGATATATCATAGCTATGGATAAGACCGCCGGTAATATCTACCCACCATAATAGCTGGTCTTCATCATCCCATACCAGCCCTTCACCAAGCCTGCCTGCGCCTGAAACAGCAATATAAATCTGATAGCCCATATCATTCTGCCTTTATGTCTAGCGGTTATGTTGTTTCCGCCATGCTTCAAATTTCTGTCTATGCGCTTCTTTCGTGCATGGATACAGCCCGATAATAGACGTGCCGGCCTTGACCTGTTCTGCAACGAAATCTTCATAGGCTGTCATCTCGACTGCCTCATCAGCTATTTCGTCACATAGATGGGCAGGGATGACAATCACGCTATCATCATCACCAACCAGAATATCGCCTGGAAATACCGCCACATCTCCGCATCCGATAGGCACATTGATATCAATCGCTTCATGAAGCGTCAGATTGGTCGGGCTGGATGGACGGCTGTGATAGGCTGGAATATCAAGCTCGGCAATGGTGGCGGCATCTCTGAACCCGCCATCTGTTACCACGCCGGCGCCACCGCGCATCATAAGGCGTGTTATCAGAATATCACCAGCCGAAGCAGCGCGCGCATCTTTGCGGCTATCCATCACCAGAATATGGCCTTTGGGGCATTGCTCTATTGCCTGTCGTTGCGGATGATCCGGATTCAGAAATTCTGTAAGCTGGTTTCTGTCTTCGCGTGCTGGCATGTATCGCAAGGTGAAGGCAGGGCCAACCATATTTTTGCCATTTTGGGCAAGTGGGCGCACATCCTGAATCACCTGATTGCGCAGGCCTTTTCTATATAACGCTGTTGCCAGCGTTGCCACCGATACGTAACGCAGTTTTTCGATTGACTGCGCGCTGACTTCTGTCATCTGATAGTTGCTCCTGCATGAAATGTTGAACAGCTTTGTTACTGTATAGCCATATATTGGCTGGCTGAAAAGTGTCAGATGATGCGAATGCCACCCACAGGTTAAAATTCAGCTATTGACCTGACAGATATTTGGCTGAAAAAATAGAACTATAAGATCAACCTTTGAGGATTACCCTATGCCTATTGTTACAACATCAGTTAAACAGCTGGTAGATACGGCCAAAGCCCGCATTGAAGAGATACCGGCAACAGATGCGCTGGCGCTTGCCGAACGTGATGACGTGGTAATTGTAGATATAAGAGATGTGCGGGAACGCCAGAAGCTCGGTTTTATCCCGCAAAGTGTGCATGCGCCGCGCGGCATGCTGGAGTTTTGGGTTGATCCTGACAGCCCCTATCACAAACCCGTATTTGCAGAAGATAAGAAATTTATTCTGCACTGTGCCTCTGGCTGGCGGTCAGCGCTGGCAGCGGCCTCGTTACTGGATATGGGGTTTGAGGTAGCGCATATTACCGAAGGATTTTCAGGCTGGGTAGAGGCTGGCGGCGCTGTCGAGATGGCTGAGCCACGATAGGCATCACACCAGCATGAAAACCCCGCCAATCGACTATATTAAGCGCACCAGAGCCTATTATCTGGCGCTTGGTTACGATAATCCCTATCAGTGGGCGCATTATGATGATGTGCCGTTTCAGGGGCTGTCAAAACCGCTGTCTGAAATGGTGATAGCGCTTGTTACCACCGCCGCACCCTATCAGCCGGATAAGGGTGATCAGGGGCCGGGCGCGCCCTATAATGCAGAGGCAAAATTCTATCGGCTATTTCGCCAGCCTGTCAGCCCGCCGCCTGATTTGCGTATCTCGCACATTGCCATAGAT
>WTJO01000068.1 GCA_011524805.1 Alphaproteobacteria bacterium | reverse complement strand
CCTCTATCGGGTTTGAGAGTGATGATCTTGAAACAGCAGGCGCAAAACAGGCGCCTTATGTCCATATAAAACAGGACACAAATAGCCGCCCCATCAGGGCTCGCCGGTCGATTATCCTGTCAGCTGGTGCTATCCAGTCGCCTCAGCTACTTGAACTGGCTGGCATAAACAGGCCGGATATTCTAAAGGCTAGCGGCATTTCTGTCAGGCACAGGCTGGACGGGGTTGGCGAGAATTTCTCAGATCATTTTATCTCGCGTCTGGCATGGCGCATTGAGGACCATCTGTCTCTCAATCACAGGGCAAGAGGGCTGAAATTTATTGGTGAACTGTTCAAATATGCCACAGCCAGACGTGGTGTCCTGTCGTTACCTGCGGGCATTCTGGGCGGGTTTGTATCTAGCGACAAGGCGATGGATATTCCCGATATTCAATATCATATGGCGAATGCCAGCTTTGAGAATCCGGCGCGCCGCATCTTTGACAAATTTGGCGGCATGACAATTGGCCCCTGCCAGCTGCGCCCCCATTCAAGAGGATATGTGCATATCAGATCTGCCAATATTGACGATAATCCTGTGATTAATCCGAAATATCTGGATAACGAGATTGACTGTCAGGTGCATCTGGCAGGCATGCGGATAGCCCGTACCATCATGGCAACACAGCCGGTTGCCTCAATTGCGAAAGAAGAGCTGAAACCGGGTGCTGATTTGCAAAAGGATGATGAATTGCTGGATTATGCGCGCGCCACTGGCGTGACGCTTTATCACCCTGTTTCAACCTGCCGGATGGGCCCAGAACCAAGCGCAGGTGATGTGGTAGATGCCCAGCTTAATCTATATGGCATTTCGGGGCTGAAAGTCGTTGATGCTTCTATCATGCCAGAACTGGTATCAGGCAATACCAACGCACCTACAATCATGATTGCAGAAAAAGCAGCAGATATGATCAAGCAAGAATTTTACGCATGACCAGAATTAACGGCTTTACATATGACAGGCTGGCTGTGAATGGCACCGAGATACATGTCTGTCATGCTGGCGCTGGGCCTGCGATATTATGTCTGCATGGCTATCCCCAGACACATTATATGTGGCACAAGATAGCGCCCTTGCTGGCCGCTGACTATACAGTCGTTCTGCCTGATTTACGTGGCTATGGCGATAGCGGCAAACCAGATACAGATGCCGAACACAGCCCCTATTCAAAGCGTGAAATGGCACAGGATATGGCACAGATTATGGCACGGCTTGGCCATCAGCATTATGCGGTTATAGGCCATGACAGGGGCGGACGCGTTGCCCACAGGCTGGCACGTGACTATCGCGAACATGTCGCTGCGCTGGCGGTACTGGATATTGCGCCAACTCTGGATATGTATGAAGCCACCGATATGCGTTTTGCGATGTCCTATTATCACTGGTTTTTTCTGACCCAGCCTGCACCGCTGCCAGAACAGCTTATCGGGGCTGATGCCGAATTTTATCTGGAGAAAAAACTTGGCCATTGGGGCAAGACGCCTGAGGCGCATACGCCCGAGGCTGTAGCAGAATATAAACGCTGTTTCCGCCAGCCAGCCACCATTCATGCAAGTTGCGAAGATTACCGTGCGGCGGCAAGCATCGATCTTGACCATGACCGCGAAGATAGAGACCAGATGCTGGATATACCGGTGCTTGCCTTATGGGGTGAGAAAGGCTTTGTTGGCAAGAAATTTGATGTACTCTCCATATGGCGCGCCTATGCCCATAATGTAAGCGGACATAGCGTTCCGGGCGGCCATTTCCTGCCTGAAGAAGCCCCCGAAGAAACGCTGGCGGCGTTACAGGCATTTCTGGCACAGACACTGGCCGCAAAATAGCCGGAAATAATAGCAGAAAATACGCAGATCATCCACATGACAAATATTGCAAAATTGATAAATGGCATTACCTTAACTGCAGAATTGATCTATCAATTCTGAGACGAACATTCCAAGAAAGACTGACGATATGAGAGATCTTCAACTGCCCGGCCGCTCGCCTGTTCATGCGCCACGTGCAATGGCAAGCACATCACATCCACTTGCCACCTCTGCTGCGCTGGATATTTTGCGGCGAGGCGGAAATGCGGTTGATGCCGCGATTGCGGCAGTGGCTGTGCATTGCGTGGTTGAACCTGCTATGACAAGTGTCGGGGGTGATTGTTTCTGTCTATATGCCCCCAAGGACAGCACAACGCCAATTGCGCTAAACGGGTCTGGCAGAGCGCCTCTGGGGCTATCTGATGACTGGCTGCTGTCGCAGGGCATCAAGACAATAGAACAGCAATCACCTCATTCAGTGACAGTGCCAACGGCTGTTGATGCATGGTTGCGGCTGAATAGCGAGCATGGCCGGATGGGCATAGATGATATTCTGGAAAACGCCATCTATTATGCAGAAAAAGGCTATCCTGTCGCCCAGCGTGTTAGCTTTGATTTCTCGGATATGGCACCGCTTCTATCTGGTGACGAGGATGCTGCAAGAACCTTTTTGAGACATGGCAAACCTCTGGCGCAGGGCATGATGCATAGCCAGCCCCAGCTTGCGCGTACCTTGCGCGAGATTGCCGCAAAAGGACGTGACGGCTTCTATAAGGGCTGGGTGGCAGAAGATATTCTGGCCAAGCTGAAAGCGCTTGGCGGACAGCATACACAGGAAGATTTTGATACAGCGATAGCCGATTATGTCGAGCCTATCAAAGCCAGTTTCAGAGGCTATGATGTCTGGGAATGTCCGCCAAATGGGCAAGGTGTTATTGCCTTGCTATTATTGAATATGGCACAGCATTTTGACACATCAGATGATAGCCCGATAACAGCAGAGCGTATCCATGTAGAAATAGAAGCTGGCAAGCTGGCCTATCGTGATAGAGGGGCTGTGCTGGCAGATCCACGTTTTATAGATGTGCCTGTATCACAGATGCTGGCGCCTGATTATGCTAAATCGCTTTATGGGCAGATTGATATGGACAAGGCGAATAATTCCCTGCCACCAAGTAGCCTGCCTGCCCATCGCCATACAGTCTATGTCAGTGTTGTAGATGAAGACAGAAACGCCTGCTCGCTTATCAACACCGTATATAATACCTTTGGGTCCGGCATTGTTGCGCCTGATTCAGGGGTTCTGCTTCAAAATCGGGGCATGGGATTTGTTGTTGAGCCGGGCCATCCCAATAGTGTTGAGCCTGCCAAGCGCCCGCTCCATACCATTATTCCGGGGATTGTTGCCAAAGAAGGCAAGACAGCCATGTCGTTCGGTGTCATGGGCGGAGAATATCAGGCCTTTGGACATATGCAGTTCCTGACAGGCATGTTTGATTACGGGCTTGATATACAGCAGGCACAGGACAGGCCGCGTTTCTTCCCTGACCCGTTCAAAGATCAGGTTGAACTGGAGACAACCATACCGCAATCTATATTCGATGCACTGAAAGCCAAAGGGCATAATGTAACCTATGCGAAAAAGCCGATTGGTGGCTCGCAGGCTATCTGGATTGACCCTGAAACAGATATGCTGATAGGTGGTTCAGACCCGCGCAAAGACGGTATGGCAGCCGGTTTCTAGCATAGGCTAGAATAGCAAATGCTTGGCATTAGGCCAAAAACATGATGTGATACCAGATGAATATGACAATTCGGTATGTATTCATCTAGCAAAAGGGGTAGACCATCATGAGTGACAAGCCAGCCTATATTATTGTGGATGTGGATATCCACAACCCAGAAGAATATGAACGCTACAAACAGAAAGTCGTGCCGATTGTGACCTCTTTTGGCGGTAAGTATCTGGCGCGTGGCGGCGAGATGGATATTATTAATGACGGGCTGTGGCGCCCCACCCGCATGGTGCTGTTAACATTCCCATCAGCCAGCATCGCCCGTGAATTTATGGAATCTGATGCCTATGCGCCTGTTCGCAAAATGCGCGAAGATAATTCAACAGGCACACTGGTTATATTAGAGGGCATATAGACAGAAAAAAAGGGGACTGTTAAATGGCCTTGCCACAATCCATAACAGACAGGCTGGATATTCCGTTAATGGCCGCACCGATGTTTCTGGCGTCAAACCCTGAACTGGTTATCCAGTGCTGCATTAACGGCATTATTGGCAGCTTTCCGGCAAAGAACCAGCGCAGCCTTGACGGGCTGGATAGCTGGCTTGCCGAAATTGGGCATGCGCTTGAAACAGCCCACTCACAGACAGGCAGAGCGCCAGCCCCCTATGCAGTGAATCTGATTGTGCATAAATCAAACAGCATCATTGAAGATGAACTGGCATTGCTGGAAAAACACAAGGTACCGATTGTTGTTACCTCGCTAGGGGCGGTAAGTGATGTTGTTGATACGGTGCATCGCTGGGGTGGGCTGGTCTATCATGATATTATTTCGCTTCGCCACGCCCAGAAGGCTGCACAGGCGGGGGTAGACGGGCTGATTTGCGTTGCCGCAGGAGCTGGTGGACATACCGGCGCGGCAAGCCCGTTCGGGCTGATTAACGAGGTTAGACAGTTTTTTGACGGTACCGTGCTGCTATCAGGTGCGCTTAGCACAGGCCGTGATATTGCCGCCGCCCAGATGATGGGAGCCGATCTGGCCTATATGGGTACACGCTTTATCGCCACCAGTGAATGTGCTTCGCCACCCGCCTATAAGCAGATGGTAATGGATAGTGCGCTTGGTGATATTGTCACAACAGACACCGTGACAGGGGTTACCGCCTCATTCATGGCAGAATCGCTCAACAGCTATATGCTAGAACATGAAGATCATGGCACGCTGGATATAAATAAAGAGCTGGAAGATGCGCTCGACCAGAAGAATAACGAGAAAAAACCATGGCGGGATGTATGGTCAGCAGGCCATGGCGTTGGCTCGGTTGACAGCATGCCCCCTGCCGCCGAGCTGATCACACAGCTTGCATCTGAATATCATCAGGCAGTTGACGATATGTCCCAGCTTTACAAGCCTTTTATGGCTGATAACTAGCCTGAACATAACATCATGGAACGCAGGCAACATATCCCAAAAGACAGGCTGTCTGAGAAGACCAGCTTTGCCCCCCGCCTGCTTTCAGATGCCCATGCCGAAGACATGGATACCCCGTTTGAATGGGCGTTGGCAGAGCAGATGAATATCGGCTATCTATGTTGTGGCAGATGGGCAGATGTCCAGCCAGACAGGCTAGCCCTTATCCATATTGATACGCAGGATGAGGCGCATCACTGGCAATATGGGCAGATTGAGAGTGCCGCTATCGGGTTGCGCGCCGCCCTGAAAACGCTGGGGCTGGCACGTCAGGACAGAATAGCGCTGATGTTGCCACAATCGCCTGAGACCATTATCAGCCATATTGCAGGCTATTATAGCGAGGCAATCATCCTGCCGCTATTTAGCCTGTTTGGTCTTGATGCCTTATCCTATCGGCTGAAAGATAGCGCCACCCGTTTTGTGATCACCGATAGCACAGGCTATGAAAAGCTATGCCAGATTGCACAACACTGCCCTGATATTGAGCATGTGATTATCATAGACAGCCTGCCTGATGAGCATAATGGTCAGAGTGATTTTCCGAACTGCCATAATTTCTGGCAGCTTGTCGATACAGCATCACCCGACCGCACCCGTCCAGATACATCCAGAGACGACCCGGCGATTATGATATATACATCTGGCACCACAGGTTCGCCAAAGGGCGCTTTGCATGCACACCGCTTTCTGCTTGGTCACCTGCCAAATATCGAGATTAGCCATAACCAGCTGCCTCAGCCAGATGATATCGCATGGACACCTGCGGACTGGGCATGGATTGGCGGGCTGATGGATCTGGCATTGCCAGCCCTATATTACGGGGTGCCGCTGATCAGCCATAGAATGCGTAAATTTGACGCTGAAAAAGCCTTTCAGCTGATTGCCACTTATCAGATAAGAAATATGTTTCTGCCGCCGACCGCCCTTAAAATGATGCAGGCTTATAACCTTACCCACAGCCTGCCCGAAGGCGTAAATATCAGAACCATCGCGTCTGGCGGCGAGGCTCTGCCGCAGACAGTTACAGACTGGGCAAACACACAGTTAGGCGTATCAATTAACGAGATTTATGGTCAGACAGAATGTAATCTGGTGATTTGCACGAATAGGCCGGCCGAATCCTGTCCGCATGGATTTATGGGCAAAGCTGTGCCGGGGCATGAACTGGCGATTTTTGATGGGGATGGCAAGATGCTTCCCGCAGGCGAGATTGGCCAGATTGGCATTGCCAGCCCTGACCCTGTGATGTTTCTTGGCTATTGGGGGCAGACAGAAAAAACACAGGCGAAATTCCATGGCAAATGGCTGATGACAGGTGATCTGGCCGTCCGGAATGAAGATGGCTTTTTCAGATTTGTCTCGCGAGATGATGATATTATCAGCTCTGCCGGCTACAGAATTGGCCCTACAGAAATTGAAAATTGCCTGATAAGCCACAAAGATATTGTAAATGCCGGTGTTATTGGCCTGCCTGATGCGCTGAAAGGCGAGGCGATTACCGCAATTATTGTGCCTCAAACCGGTATTGTCGGCACAGACAGGCTGGCAGAAGAGCTGAAAACGCTGATACGCGAAAAATTATCGCCCCATATGTGCCCAAAACATATATTCTGGACAGAAGAGCTGCCTTTGACCACAACTGGCAAGGTGATGAGACGGGAATTACGCGCCTATTATGCCGATACGCATAAAGGCAGCTGATAAAGGAGAGGGCTATGACAGAGCAGAAAGAGCAGAGTTTGAATACCCAGTCGGTTTTATCTATGCGCGGTGCAGGATATTACTCGCAACGCACCGCCGGCGCAAAAGATGCGATTGACAGTTTGAGGCCGCTAATTGACACGGCGATAGACCAGCTTGCCGATATGCCTGTTCTGCGCTTTGCCGATTTTGGCGCGGCAGATGGCGGCACCAGTGCAGAGATGTGGCATCATGTGATAGCCAGACTGCGCAACAAAGGAGATAACAGACCGGTCGAGATTCTGTATACTGACTTACCCTCAAATGATTTTTCCACCCTGTTCAAGACCATGCAGGGCATGCAGGAACAGACTGATTTTGCCTATCAGGACAAGTTCGAGAATGTATTTGTGCATGGCTGCGGCACAGGCTTTCACCGCCAGCTTATGGCCAGCAATAGCCTGTCTTTCGGGTTTTCTGCCACTGCGATGCATTATGTCTCTGCCAAGCCATGTGAGATTGCAGATCATGTCCATATGGTAGGTGCCAGTCAGGATGAAAGAACAGCCTTTGCCGCTCAGGCCGCCGCAGACTGGGAGCGTATTCTGCTTGCCCGTGCCACCGAGATGATGGATGGCGGGCGGCTGGTTGTAATGAATTTCGGCATTGACGAGCATGGGCGTTATCTTGGCAATACGGGTGGGCAGAATATGTTTGACAGATTCTGCCATCACTGGTGCCAGCTTATGGATGACGGCGTCATCACAAGAGATGAATTTATCCGTGCCAGCTTTGCCCAGCATTACCGCACAATCGATGAATTTACAGCGCCATTTACCACCCCTGACAGCGCTGTTAGCAAAGCCGGATTAAAACTGGTATCAGCCAGAACCCAGCTTACAAAATGCCCCTATCGCAAGGCCTTTGAAGCAGATGACACAATGGATGCAGCCAGCTTTGCAGGCCAGCTTATCCCGACCACAAGAAGCTGGTCTGAAACTGTATTTTCAACTGCACTGGCTGGCCGGCCGGCTGCCGAGATTACCGCGATTGTTGATCAGTTTTATGGTGCCTATGAGGCTGAGGTAGCAGCCAGTCCAGATGGGCATGCAATGGATTATATCCATATCATAATGGAGATTGAAAAACAGGCATGATAGCAGAATGCTGAAAATCATTGCACTAACATTACTGGCCATACTGGCTATTTTTATAATTGCCAGATTGGCTCGCCGTCCGGCGGTCGCGCGCAGGCTAGGCGGATTATTCAATAATCCGATTATCAGAACTATTCTGATACAGGGGTTATGGCGGATAATCAGACTGCTTATTTTCAGACGCTAACTAGCCTCTATGCCGAAAATGGCGTGGCGACAATCTGTCCAAGAATATCTGTGAGAATGCGTGAGGGCGCAAAATCAGCTGGCCGCCCCTCTGCACAGGCATTGGCAAAATCCGTGACCATCAGCTCATAATGATCACATGCCTCAAACAGAATTTCTGCACCATCAGATAATAACGGCACATCTACTGCTTGAGAGGCAAGCCGCCCTTTTGTAACAGGGGGCGGATTAAAGGGCACATCTAGCGCGCACCAGCCTGTCTCGCCTACCAGCCTGAAATTCTGTGACAGGCTAACCCCGCTAGAGACCGAAAAATGAAGCATCTGCCCGTTGCCAAAATCCAGCAGAGCCGAGGCAGATTTTTCGACATCAAGATGCGATTCAGCTACACGCATGGCACTTATCAGCCTTGGCGTGCTATCAAATGCCATCATGCCCGCCAGCACGCAATAGCACCCGATATCCCAGACAGGCCCCCCGCCCATATTGGAAAAATTGCGGATATTGCCATCAGGCTGGGGCGGATATGAGAATTGCGCCTGTGCTAGCTGTCGCCTGCCAATATCAACCTGCCTAAGCCAGTTCCATTGCGGATGATGTCTGACCATAAAGGCTTCATACACATATTTACCAGTTTGCTGATGCACAGCCTCCAGCCTGTCAAGCTCGTCAAGGCTAAGGGCCATTGGCTTTTCGCATAATACATGTTTGCCAGCCTGCATCGCCTTTATTGTCCAGGACACATGAAGATGATTAGGCAGCGGATTATAAATCGCGTCTATATCCTGTCTTGCCAGCATATCATCATATGTTGTCTGTTCTATCCCCTGCCAGACAGGGTCCGAGACAGGCTGATCAGGGTTTCTGCGCCCCAGACATACAATCTCAGCGCCAGCATTGCGCATAGCCGGCACCAGCATCTGGCGGGCAATCTTCGCATCTCCCAGAATTCCAAACCGCATCAGCTACCCCCCTCATCTCTGCTTGTGGCTATATCCTCAACTCTAGGAAATTTTAGCCTGTTCCGAAACAGATTTTTCTATGGCTATGACAGCACATATTGCCAGCTATTTGCCAATGCTATCTGATCAGGCTGAGAAGCAGCTGTTTTGTATCCTGTGCATTGGCGATCACCTTTTGCGCGCTACTGCCTAGAAGCTGTGATTTTATCAGCCGGCTGGTTTCACGTGCAAAATCAGCATCAACAATACGGCCTCTGGCAAGTTTACCCATTAATAGCTGCGAGGTTAAATTATCAACCGCACTTTCAAGCCTGTTTTGCACAGCCCCTAACTGCGCCTGACGTGACGATATTTCGGCAATCGCCCTGTCTAGCACATCCACTGCTTCATTTGCCCCGCCCAGTTCAGTCAGATCAAGCCTGCTAACTGTCATTTCAGCGTTATCGTCACGCACATCATTGCCTACCATAAAGCTGATATTTTCTGTGAATCTGTCACTGCCCTGCTGGTAGATTACTGAAAATTCGTAAATCCCGTCACGATTGGCATCCCGCATAAATTCAAAATTCATATCATTGGCCGTGATCACGCCATTTGCCTCATCATATGAGAAGAACCTGCTATCCTGTCCTGAAAGCACGAGCTGGCCGCCCGGCCGCATATTCTTGAAGGCGGTGAAACTTTCTGACAGAAGTTCAATATCTATTCTGGCCTGTCCGCTTTCTATCGCTGACAGGGTGGTCTGGGCGCTTGCTTCGAAGGCCGAATTGATAATCCTGTTTTGTGATGGCGCGATACGCAGATCCTGATTAATGGTCTGGCCAAGCTCATTCTCAAAGCTGATAGCCAGCTCATACACTCCATCTGAATTTCTGTCCAGAGGTGGCGAGAATGGCAGAGATGCGGATATTTGTGCTGTATTCTGATTAAAGGTAAAAAGATGGGAATCTGTGCCTGAAATGGCAAATTCACCGGCCTCTGACTCTAGCGCCTGAGAGATAAATTCAGCATTATAATCATCTAGTGACAGGGTGAAGGTCTCAGTATCAGGCACCGCAACAGCCATCAGATTGTCACTTATCGCATCTGTGATTC
>WTJO01000132.1 GCA_011524805.1 Alphaproteobacteria bacterium | reverse complement strand
TTATGCACCACAGAGATGATAGCCTGAAAACAATATTATCAGAGGAGCAGCCATGTGCGGCATTGTAGGATATATCGGCACAGAAACAGCGTCAGATATTATTATTGATACATTGCGGCGTCTGGAATATCGGGGCTATGACTCTGCAGGTATTGTTACCATTGATAGCGGGCAGTTTCACCTGTGTCGCGCAGTTGGCAAGCTGAAACAGCTGGAAGCAGCGCTATCTGCCTGCCCTCAAAACGGGCATATTGGTATTGGCCATACCAGATGGGCAACACATGGTGGCGTAACCGAAGCCAATGCACATCCGCATGTCGCCGATGACAAGGTGGCGATTGTGCATAATGGCATTATTGAAAATTACCGCCAGCTAAAGGACGAGCTTGTTGCCGAGGGATGCAGCTTTGCCAGCGAGACGGATAGCGAGGTGCTGGCGCATTTATTTGCGCAGGCAGCAGATAATGGGCTGACCGGAAAAGATGCGCTACAGCATGTAATGGCGCGCATATCTGGCGCTTTTGCACTTGCTGCCATCTTTGTAGAAGAGCCGGACACCATGCTGGTTGCCCGCAATGCATCGCCACTTGCTATCGGCATGGCAGACGGGGTGATATGCGTAGCTTCGGATGCGGCGGCGATGGCACATCTCACCCGCACCGTTATCTATCTAAAAGATGGTGATATTGGCGTGCTTCGACCGGGCTCTGCAGAGATATGGGACAAATCAGGCATGCCGGCCAATCGTGAGCTTATTGTCAGCTCGGCAAGCCCGATTATGGTCGATAAGGGCGGCTACCGGCATTTCATGGAAAAGGAAATTCATGAACAGCCTGATGCGATTGCCAACACCCTGTCGGCGATGATAGATGGCACTGGCAGGCTGACTGCAGGGATGAGCGATGTCGATTGTGATAGGATTTCACATATTGTGATACTGGCCGCAGGCACCAGCGCCTATGCCGGCGAGATAGGCCGCTACTGGATTGAACAGCTGGCTGGCATTGCGGTGACGGTGGAAAATGCCTCTGAATATCGGTATCGCCATCCGGCTATTCAGCGGGACGGTGTAGCGATAGCGATTTCGCAATCTGGTGAAAGTCTGGATACGCTGATGGCGCTGCGCTATGCAGCAGAGCAGGGGCTGAAGACCTATGCGATTGTGAATGTAGAAGAAAGCTCTATCGCGCGCGAGGTTGATACAGTGTTGCCGACACGTGCAGGCGCCGAAATCGGGGTGGCTTCAACCAAGGCATTTACCGCCCAGCTTACTGTCTTGCTATCTCTGGCGATACGGCTTGGCCGGCATCATGGCAGGCTGTCTGACGACAAAGCCGAAGCGCTCACCACCCTGTTGCGCTCGGTGCCGGGGGCAGTGGGGCAGGCGATAAACCAGACAGAACAGATCAGGCCGATTGCCGCAGAATTAAAGCGTGCAACCTCCTGTCTGTTTCTGGGCAGGGGCAGGCTATATCCGCTTGCCCTTGAGGCAGCGTTAAAGCTGAAGGAATTAAGCTATATCCACGCAGAAGGCTTTGCCGCAGGCGAGATGAAGCATGGCCCCATCGCCCTGATTGAAGAGGGGTTGCCGGTCATTTGTCTCGTTGATAACGACCCGCTATCTGAAAAAACCCTGTCCAATCTGAAAGAAGCGCAGGCCAGAGGCGCAACCATTATCACCATTGCCAGCCAGACAATTTCCGAAGAGATTGATTTTGCCGATCATAACATTGTGATCAATGATTATGACCCTGTACTCTCACCTCTGATTATGGCGGTGCCAGCCCAGCTTCTGGCCTATTACACCGCCTTTGAAAAGGGCACAGATGTAGACCAGCCACGTAATCTGGCAAAATCTGTCACCGTCGAATAGTTTTAGAAAAATATACGGTGATCACCGTTTATTCATTCAATTCAATACTATATTAGAACTCAACAATACTTCTCTGATAACTTTGAACCCACAAAGAACAGAGAGATTAAAACTCATTAAATCACTATCAGATGGTGGTATGAGTAATGTTGAAATATCCGATTATTTGAATTCAAAGGGTCTGAAGACTCCGAAGGGTAAGGACTACTATCCCAAACTGATTTGGGTGACCTTAAAGAAGTACAATAACCGATTAGAAAGAAGTCGGTCATATAAGGTCATTAGAGTAGTGGAACGTTTAGTGATTCAGAAACTCAAAATCATCACCACTCAATTCTAAGGGGACATTAGTTCAGACTGTCTACTGTACCGTCTGTAGAAATTCTAATTTGTATAAATAAATCTGAGATAAATATCTCATAAATAAACAATAACGAATTAGAATGTCTGATGAAGTGTACCTTAAACAATCAAATAAGAACCTATTTGAAGTCTAGGAGGGTGGTTAATCAACTTAATTTTACTTTAACTCAGAAAAAATATGTGAATGGTCAAGGTATTGATAACCTTTCATCTGAACAAAACTTTAGAAACTTAAA
>WTJO01000010.1 GCA_011524805.1 Alphaproteobacteria bacterium | reverse complement strand
TCTCGCAAGTCACCAACCCGCCTATTGACAGTCTGCGCGAACGCCATGTGATGACATTACGCACACGGCTAGGCAATCTTGGCAATATTCTGGATGAAAGCCCCGAACAATGTGAGCATCTGCTGCTTGACTCGCCGGTGGTGCTTGGCAGTGAATGGCATGCGCTATCAAATCATCTTGGTGATAAGGCGATTGAGATAGATTGTAGCTTTGAGGCTGATGGTGGTGCCGATGCCATGATGGCCGCACTTGACAGAATCCGCAGTGAAGCTGAACGCGGTGTAAGAGGCGGCTGTGAGCATGTCATGCTGACAGATAGAAATTGTGACGATAGCCGCATTCCCCTGCCTATGGTGCTAGCAACAGGGGCTGTACATAGCCATCTGGTTGCCCAGCAATTACGCACCTTTGCGTCAGTCAATGTCGCAACAGGCGAATGTCTTGATGTGCATCATTTTGCCGTGTTGATAGGGGTCGGTGCGACAACTGTTAACCCATATGGCGCAGAATGGGCAATCGCAGAACGCCATGCCAAAGGTCTGCTTGGTCAGATGTCTCTTGGTGATGCGCTGGCAAATTACCGTAAGGCAATTCAGGATGGGTTGCTGAAAATTATGTCAAAAATGGGCATTTCGGTGATTGCATCCTATCGGGGCGGTTATAATTTTGAAGCCCTTGGTTTGTCACGCTCGCTTGTGAATGAATTTTTCCCGCCTATGTCCTCGCGTATTTCGGGGCTGGGGCTTACCGGTATTCATTCACGTCTGGTTAGCCTGCATGATAAGGCCTATGGCGAGGCAGTAAGCTATCTGCCTGTAGGTGGTTTCTTCAGATATAGAAAATCAGGTGAAGGCCACGCTTTTGACGGGCAGATTATCCATGCCATGCAGCATGCCTGTGATACAGGCTCGTTTGAATCATGGAAAAAATATAGTGCCATGGTCTCGCGTCAGGCACCTGTCAATCTGCGTGATTTGCTGGATTTCGAATATAAGCATAATGCGGTCTCTATAGATGCAGTTGAGAGCATCACAAATATCCGTAAGCGGCTTGTCTCACCCGGTATTTCACTTGGTGCGCTATCACCTGAAGCACATGAAACCCTGTCTATTGCAATGAACAGAATTGGCGCAAAGTCAGATTCAGGAGAGGGCGGTGAAGATTCAGAACGCTTCAAAATTCGCGAGAATGGCGATAATCCGTCAAGCGCAATCAAACAGGTAGCCTCAGGCAGATTCGGCGTAACAGCAGAATATCTCAATAATTGTGAAGAGCTTGAAATTAAGGTTGCACAAGGTGCAAAACCGGGCGAAGGCGGGCAGTTGCCCGGTATCAAGGTGAATAGTCTGATTGCCAAATTGCGGCATTCAACCCCGGGTGTAACGCTTATCTCGCCACCGCCGCATCATGATATCTATTCTATCGAAGATCTGGCACAGCTAATTTATGATTTGAAACAGATTAATCAGGATGCACGCGTATGTGTGAAGCTGGTAGCCTCGACAGGTATTGGCACTATCGCGGCTGGTGTAGCAAAGGCAAAAGCAGATACAATTCTGATCTCCGGACATGGTGGCGGCACAGGAGCAAGCCCGCAATCTTCTATCAAGCATGCTGGCATGCCATGGGAGATGGGTCTGTCAGAAGTGCATCAGGTGCTGTCAATGAACGGGCTTCGTGAACAGGTGGTATTGCGCACAGATGGCGGGCTGAAAACAGGCCGTGATATCGTGATGGCGGCTATGCTGGGAGCAGATGAATTTGGTATTGGTACCTCTGCGCTGGTGGCGATGGGATGTATTATGGTCAGGCAGTGCCATTCAAACACCTGCCCTGTGGGGGTATGTACCCAGCGAGATGATCTGCGTGAAAAATTTGAAGGCACCCCTGAAAAGGTGGTTCAGCTATTCACCCACATCGCTGAAGAAGTGCGGGAAATTCTAGCTTCGCTTGGCTTTACAGAATTAAAACAGGTGATCGGCAGAACTGATTTGCTCTCGCAGGTATCACGCGGAGATGCGGCACTGGATGACCTTGATCTTAACCCTATTCTGGTCAAGGCAGAAACAGAAGGCGCAGCAGGCTATCAGGGCGGTGACGGACGTGTTGCGGTGCCTGATACGCTAGATGCACAGATGGTAAAAGATGCAGCCATCGCGCTTGAGAATGGCGGCAAGATGCAGCTTTCCTATAATGTTGAGAATACTGCTCGGGCGATAGGCACCAGATTGTCATCACATATTGTGCGGCGCTTTGGCATGTCAGGATTAAAGCCCGGCCAGATTGGCGTCAGGCTGAGAGGCTCGGCTGGCCAGTCACTTGGCGCGTTTGCTGTTCAGGGTCTTCAGCTTGATGTGATAGGCGACGCAAATGACTATGTTGGCAAAGGCCTAAGCGGTGGCACGATTACCATCCGTCCGCCTGCCTCGGCTGGTTATCTTGCAGCTGATAATACCATTATCGGCAATACCG
>WTJO01000267.1 GCA_011524805.1 Alphaproteobacteria bacterium | reverse complement strand
AATAGCCGCCGCCAGCCAGCTTCTTGAACTTCACAATCGCGAAATCAGGCTCAATGCCGGTTGTATCACAATCCATCACCAGACCAATTGTGCCTGTCGGGGCAATCACTGTTGCCTGTGCATTTCTATATCCGTGGGCTTCACCCAGCGTTACAGCGTCATCCCACGCTGTTTTTGCGGCTGTGATCAGCGCCTTGTCAGGGCAAGATGCAGCATCTAGCGGCACTGGCAACACGCTGAGACTTTCATAGCCATCTGAGCGGCCATAGGCGGCGGTGCGGTGGTTGCGCATCACCTTCAGCATATGATCTTTATTCTGATCATATAGCGGGAAGGTGCCAACCTCGGAAGCTAGCTCTGCCGATGTTGCATAAGACCTGCCTGTCATGATCGCGGTGATGGCTCCGCATAGCGCGCGTGCTTCATCACTGTCATAAGACAGACCTGCTGCCATCAGCAAGCCGCCAATATTGGCATAGCCAAGTCCCAATGTGCGATAATCATACGAGCCTTGTGCGATTTCCTTTGACGGGAATTGCGCCATCAGCACAGAAATTTCCAGCGTGACTGTCCATAATCTGACAGCATGTTCGAAATGCTTAATGTCAAACTCACCTGCTCCATCTCTGAACTGCATCAGATTAATTGACGCCAGATTACAGGCTGTATCATCAAGGAACATATATTCGGAACATGGGTTTGACGCATTGATGCGCCCACCTTCTGGACAGGTGTGCCATTCATTGATGGTGCTGTCATATTGCAGGCCGGGGTCTGCACAGGCCCATGCTGCATGGGCGATTTTGTCCCATAAATCTTTGGCCTTGATGGTAGAGGCAACTTTGCCATCTGTGCGACGTATCAATTCCCATTCGCCATTTTCATGAACAGCGTTCAGAAATTCATTTGTCACCCGTACCGAATTATTTGAGTTTTGGCCAGCAACTGTCAGATAGGCTTCTGAATCCCAGTCTGTATCATAGGTTTTGAAGCTGATTTCTGTATATCCCTGACGCGCGAACTGGATAACGCGCTGAACATAATTTTCAGGGATCATTGCACCACGTGCGCCCAGAATAGCCGCTTTCAAAGCCGCATTCTGTTTCGGGTCGAACCGTGCATCTTCATCTAGCCCGTCTGTATCCACACAGGCCGCCATAACTGCTGTCATGTGCTTTTGTGCCAGCTTTGAGCCCGCCACCAGCGCGGCCACCTTCTGTTCTTCAACAACCTTCCAGTCGATATATTCTTCAATATCAGGATGGTCGATATCAACCGTTACCATCTTGGCCGCGCGCCTTGTAGTACCGCCGGATTTAATCGCTCCGGCCGCACGGTCGCCAATTTTCAGAAAGCTCATCAGGCCAGATGATCTGCCGCCACCTGACAGGCTTTCACCGCCGCCACGTAGCCGCGAGAAGTTTGAGCCTGTGCCAGATCCATATTTGAACAGGCGCGCTTCACGCACCCACAAATCCATTATTCCGCCTTCATTCACCAAATCATCATCAACAGACTGGATGAAACATGCATGTGGCTGGGGATGCTCGTAAGATGAGCTTGATTTCACCATCTTGCCTGTCTGGTAGTCGACGTAAAAATGTCCCTGACTTGGTCCGTCAATGCCATATGCCCAGAACAGGCCTGTGTTAAACCATTGAGGTGAATTTGGCGCCGCCATCTGGGTAGCCAGCATATGCACCATCTCGTCATAATAGGTGCGGGCATCTTCTTCTGAGGTGAAATAGCCGGCCTTCCATCCCCAATAGGTCCATGTGCCTGCTAGCCGGTTGAATACCTGCTTGGCTGAATGCTCACCAATATAGGCCTCTTCCTTGGGCAGCTTTTTCAGCGCCTTGGTATCAGGCACAGACCGCCATAGCCATGAAGGCACGTCATTTTCCTCTACCCGCTTCAGCGCCGCGGGCACACCGGCTTTGCGGAAATATTTCTGCGCAAGAATATCTGTCGCCACCTGACTGAACTGTTCTGGCACTTCAATGTCGCTGATGGAAAACACAATCGTGCCATCAGGATTCCGGATCTCGCTACTGGCAAGCTTAAAAGGAATATGGTTGAAGCTATCTTCATGAGATGGTGAAAAAATTCTTTCAAATTTCATTTCTGTTACCCTGATATGTCGGTCTAAATTTATGTTGTGCGCTGGTGCAAAATAATGCACTAGAATCCGCTAGTTAGGTGGCATTTTAACCTATGAAAACCACAAGATGTTGCTTTCAAGAGTGTTAAGGCTACAGTATGTAGTATTTTCAGGCAATAATGAATTGTGTCAAAACAGAGATTTTTTTCACTTTTTTTCACATTTTTTTTCTTGACTTTCGGCAATGTGAATCAGGCACTGGAATTTTCCAGATCAGCAGAGGCTGATGATGAACAGATTTCGTCCTGATGGCTATCTTGAAATGGCTCCCTGTTTCAGGCTATAAGACATGAAGGTAGCCACAGATGCAC
>WTJO01000126.1 GCA_011524805.1 Alphaproteobacteria bacterium | reverse complement strand
GTATCGCCGGCTTTTAAGGTGCGTATCTGGATAATGGGCGCATCCCAGCGCAAAATAGGGTGCAGCCCGCTTGAGGCCCGATCTTCTGCACAGGCTGTGAAGCCATGAAGGGCAAGGCCGGGGCGCACCTCATGAAAATGAAAATCAGGACCCAGAAAAATCCCGCCGCTATTGGCAAAGGAGACAGGCACATCTGGCAGGGTTTTGATAATGGCGTGCAGTCGGCCCAGCTGATCATGGTTTTGCTGTGCCGCTTTTATATCCGCACTGGCCAGATGGCTGATAATGCCGGCAAGCGGCAAATCTGCCCATGACACAGAGGCAACATCCTCTGTGCTGAGGCCAAGGCGCGCCATACCGGTATCAATGTGAATCACGAAAGGAGGCAGCTCACCAGATGGCGTGGTGGCTGTCTCGCGGAAATGCTGTAATTGTGAAAGGCTGTTAATAACGGGGGTCAGATCATGTGTATGATAGGTGTCTATATCACCAACAGGGCCTTCAAAGACCAGTATCTTGCCATCTGAAATGATGCGGCGAAGTGCAATTGCCTCTGATAATTGCGCGGTATAAAACACCCGGCAGCCCGCATGATACAGGGTTCTCGCCATAGCCGACATGCCGATGCCATAGCCATCTGCCTTCACCACGCCTGCCACATGAACGCCCGCGCCAACAATTTTTTGTATTTGTTGATAATTCTCTGCCAGAGCATGGCAATTAATGGTCAGAATGCTGCGCGTGCTCATATTACCAGAATTGCCTACCATTCTGTATTCACCAAACTCATATCTACCGGTCAGATGACAGAATCAGCCCGTATCCTCGGTATGTCTAAAAGCCCTCTGGCAGGTGATCAGGCAGCGCCAAGTCCTGGAATTTGGTCAAACGACCTTCAAAGCTGACATTGACCACACCGGTGGGACCGTGGCGTTGTTTTGCCACAATTACCTCAGCTTTACCATTGGCTTTTTCAAGTCTTTGGCGCCATAAATCGTAACGCTCATTAAATTTATCAGCCGTTTCATTTTCTTTTTGTTCCGGCTCACCTTTGGACAGGTAATATTCCTCGCGGTAAACGAAAATCACCACATCCGCATCCTGCTCAATAGAGCCTGATTCACGCAAATCTGACAGATTTGGGCGTTTATCTTCTCTTTGCTCAACTGCACGTGATAGCTGGGACAGCGCCAGAACAGGCACGTCAAGTTCTTTGGCAAGCCCTTTTAACGACCGGCTGATATTGGATATTTCCTGCACCCTGTTTTCAGTGCGCACGCCAATTTGTGCCTGAAGCAATTGCAGATAATCCACGACAATCAGCCCAAGCCCCTTGGTGCGTTTCAGCCGTCTTGCGCGGCTGGCAAGCTGGCTGACAGACAAGGCAGGGGTATCATCAATATAAAATTGGGCATGTGCAATCTGTTGCGAGGTTGAGACCAGCGCATCAAAAGACTGGCTGTCCAGCTTGCCTTTGCGAATAGCATCTGAGTCGATATTTGAACGCTCTGCCAGAATACGTGTGCCAAGCTGTTCGGCTGCCATCTCAAGCGAGAAAAACGCCACCCCGACAGGCTCTTCGCCTGTGCGTCTGGTGCTTGCCGCATGAAAGGCGATATTGGTAGCAAGCGCTGTTTTGCCCATCCCCGGTCTGCCGGCAAGTATAATCAAATCAGAGCGGTGCAGACCACCCAGCAATTCATTCAGCCGGCTAAGCCCTGTGCTGACACCAGATAGCGCACCGCCATTCCGGCGTGCATGTTCTGCCATCTGGACAGTGCTGGTCAAAATGCCTTCCAGCCCTTTCAGCCCCTGTTCAGAAGTGTCATTTTCGGCTAGCGAGAACAAATATTGTTCGGCTGATTCAATCTGCAATATGGCTGGCTTATCAAGCTCTGCATGACGTGCATCATAGCTGACCGTATCTGAAATACGTACCAGCTCGCGCCGTAGAAAATTATCATGGATTATTTCGGCATAGTCACCAATGCCTGAAACTGAAATTACCCCTTCGGTCAGGTCGGTAAGATAGGCCTCTGCGCCATCTTCCAGATTATGGTTTGAATCAAAAAACGCTTTTACAGTCACGGTATTGGCAAGCTGGCCACGGCTTATCATCCGCACCATTGCCTCATAAATCTGGCCATGAACAGGGTCATAGAAATGATCAGGCCGCAACTGGGTGTCAATCCGCTCAAATGCGTCATTATCAAATAGAAGTGCGCCTAGCAGGTTCTGCTCTGCCTGCAGATTATGTGGCGGAGTTTCGCCAGATTGAGGCGATGCTGCTACATTCGGAAATGGTGTAACAGTAATATCTTTCGGAGAATCAACCATGATTTCATCATAGAAAATTGTCTCTATTTTGCAAGCCAGATTAGGCAGGATGTGGCTGTGGATAATGGGGAAAACGGGGACAGGCTGTAAATTCATTATTATCTTCGACCGATTTCTGACAGGTTTGCTTCATGCCATATTTTATGCTGG